>NZ_QVLZ01000040.1:0-41739 GCF_003435205.1 Bacteroides sp. AF32-8BH
CTGTGGATCGGAACGTACCTGATCGGACAGTTAACCCCCTGGATGCTCCAGAATCTTACCCCCGCCGGAACATTCTTCCTGTTCGCCGTTATGTGCGTACCGTATATGCTGATTGTCTGGAAACTCGTGCCGGAGACCACCGGGAAGTCGCTGGAAGAGATTGAAAGATATTGGACCCGTTCGGAATAGTAAAACAAAAAGACCTTAATAACTTAATAATAAAAGATGTATGGATTTTAAGAAACTGGCAAATCAATACAAGAATGAACTCTTGGATAATGTTCTTCCTTTCTGGCTTGAAAACTCACAAGATCATGAATATGGAGGCTACTTCACCTGTTTGGATCGTGAAGGAAGAGTTTTCGATACAGATAAATTTATCTGGCTGCAAGGCCGCGAAGTGTGGATGTTCTCTATGCTTTACAATAAAGTGGAAAAACGTAAGGAATGGCTGGATTGTGCCGTTCAAGGTGGTGAGTTTTTAAAAAAATATGGACATGATGGAGACTATAACTGGTATTTTTCCCTTGACCGTTTGGGTAGACCATTGGTAGAACCATACAATATCTTTTCATATACATTCGCTGCCATGGCTTTCGGGCAATTAAGCCTTGCAACCGGTAATCAGGAATATGCTGACATTGCCAAGAAAACCTTCGATATTATCCTTTCCAAAGTAGATAATCCGAAAGGTAAATGGAATAAACTTCATCCGGGCACTCGTAATCTAAAAAATTTTGCCCTGCCGATGATACTATGCAATCTTGCTATGGAAATTGAGCATATTTTAGGCAAGGACTATTTGGAACAAGCGATGGATACTTGTATTCATGAAGTTATGTCTGTCTTCTATCGTCCCGAACTTGGTGGTATCATTGTTGAGAATGTAGATGTGAATGGTAATCTGATAGATTGCTTTGAAGGACGGCAGATTACCCCTGGCCATGCGATTGAAGCCATGTGGTTTATAATGGATTTAGGGAAACGCCTAAACCGTCCGGAATTAATCGAAAAGGCTAAGAATATCACTCTTACAATGCTTGAATATGGTTGGGATAAAGAATATGGAGGTATCTACTATTTTATGGATCGTAACGGTTGTCCTCCCCAACAACTGGAATGGGACCAGAAACTCTGGTGGGTGCATATTGAAACACTCATATCTCTTCTGAAGAGTTATCAATTGACCGGAGATAACCAATGTCTGGAATGGTTTGAAAAAGTACACGATTATACATGGACCCATTTTAAAGATAAAGAGCATCCCGAATGGTATGGATACTTAAATCGGAGAGGTGAAGTGCTACTACCACTCAAAGGAGGAAAATGGAAAGGATGTTTCCATGTACCAAGAGGGTTATACCAATGCTGGAAAGTATTGGAACAGCTATAAACAATAATGGATATGTTAACCAATCTATATTAATAATCTAAAAATTAATTCTATGACAGAGTTTAACTCAAAAATCAAGAAGAACTCTCGTATATTGAAAATATTTATGTTTTCAATATACGCGCTATTTGCATGTGCTATCAGTAGTCATGCACAGAGTTTAGTGAAAGGAACTGTTACTGATGGTATAGGAGAACCGCTACCAGGAGTAAGTGTTGTCGTAAAAGGAACTACTAATGGCACTATTACAGATGTAAATGGAAAATATAGCATTCAGGCCACCGCAAAAGACATTTTATCATTCTCATATGTTGGAATGTCAGATCAGGAAATAAAGGTAGCAGGTCAGACGACCATTAATGTGGTTATGAAAGATGATGTGGCAGCTTTGGATGAAGTGATTGTGGTAGGATATGGTACTGCCAAGAAGCAATCTTTAACCGGAGCCGTATCTGCGGTGAAAGGCGACGAACTGCTGAAAGCACCGGCAACCAATGTGTCGAGTCTTTTAGGTGGACGTTTGCCAGGTATTTCATCTGTTCAAGTATCTGGTGAACCCGGAGACGATCAGGCTACATTACGAGTTCGTGGCTCTATTTATAATGTTACTTATATAGTAGACGGAATGCCTCGTTCTATTAATGATATTGACCCTAATGATATCGAAAGTGTATCTGTTTTGAAAGATGGAGCTTCTGCAGCTGTTTATGGATTAAAAGGAGCCGGTGGTGTTATTATTATAACTACAAAAAAAGGTCAGGAAGGAAAATCCAAAATCACTTATAATGGTTCAATAGGAGCATCTATGAATGCAAACTTCCCGCAGTTTATGAATGGACCTCAATTTGCATATTATTATAATATGGCTGACATGATGGATAAAATGGCTAATGGAAGCATTTCAAACATTAGTCAATATAATCCCGTTTTTACAAAGGCGAATGTGGAAGCTATGTTGAATGGTGATCCTACTGACGGATGGGATAATGTTAACTATATTGATAAAGTATTCGGAACCGGTATTAATCAGAAACACAATGTAACAATACAGGGAGGTAGTGATAAGATGCGTTACTTTGCTTCTGTGGGTTATTTAGGTCAAAAAGGTAACATTGACAATTTCTCTTACAAGAGATACAATTTAAGAACTAATCTTGAGACTCAACTGGCTAAGAACTTCCAGTTAAGTTTAGGTATTGCAGGAAATGTCGGTAAACGTGAAACTCCGGGATATGCTTCAGGCGGTACGGATTCTAATTCCGAATTGGGTGAACAAGGTTGGTTGTCAGTAGCTCATCAGACTATAATGATGCATCCCTATTTGCCGGAAACATATGACGGACTTTATACTGCTACTACACAGAATAACACAAGTCTGCCCAACAGTCCGTTGGCTGCTATTTATGAATCCGGATACAAGCATACCAATAGCTTTGATTTGCAGACCAACATCTCATTGCAATACAATGTGCCTTGGGTTAAAGGTTTGAGTGTAAAAGTAACCGGAGCTTATGACTATACAACTTCTCATAATAAGAATTTGAATACGCCTTACTCCACATATATACATAAAATGCCGACTTCGACAGCAGATTGGACTTGGTCTAAAGCAGACGATCCTCGCGGCACAGCAAATGGAATAAATTTAGGTGAAGGACAGTATAGTTCTCATCAAATGGTAGGCCAAGGAAGTATAAACTATGCAAGCTCCTTCGGAAAACATAATGTAGAAGCAATGGTATTGGCAGAAATCCGGGATTATAAAGAAAACAGTTTCTCCGGCTATAATAAGAACATGAGTTTCTCTGAACTACCAGAATTGAGCTTTGGACAACCGGCAGACTCTCCAATCTCGGGATACAGTGATGCAAATCGTAGTATTGGTTATGTTTTTCGTTTGAAATATGACTATGACAATAAGTATTTGGCAGAGTTTACAGGTCGATATGATGGTTCTTACAAATTTGCCGGCAATGTTAGTGGGAAACGTTGGGCATTCTTCCCGTCAGCGTCAGTAGCGTGGAGAATATCTAAAGAAGATTTTATGTCTAGTCTGACATTTCTGGATGATATGAAGATACGTGCATCTGTCGGTTTATTAGGAAACGATGCAGTGAGTCCGTATGCTTTCCTTAGTACTTACAATTTGATGGATGGTAACAAAAATGCATACCAGACAATTCTGAATGGAAAAGTAATGCAAGCATTACGCGCCTCTGTAATTGCCAATCCTACTCTAACTTGGGAGAACACCTTAACCTACAATGCAGGATTTGACTTTACGATGTGGAATGGTCTGTTGGGAATGGAGTTTGACGCATTCTATAATTATACCTATGATATTTTGACAGCAATGGGAGGCGATTACCCGCCATCTATGGGAGGATATTATTATACTTATGCCAACTATAATAAGGTGGATAGCAAAGGCGTTGAAGTAACGGTGAGCCATCGTAATAAATTAAACTTGGCAGGCAAGCCATTCTCCTATGGCGCAAGCTTCAATCTGACATTTGCAAGAAACCGTTATCTCCGTTATCCGGATAGTCCGAACACAGTAGAGTGGAGAAAACGCACAGGACGTAGTGTCGATGCTTCTGTTGTGTGGGTTGCAGATGGCTTATTCCGTTCAGAAGAAGAAATAAACAATTCAGCCTGGTATGGCACTCGTCCTAATGTCGGTGATATCAAATACAGAGATTTAAATGGTGATGGTAAAATAGACGAAGATGACAGAACACGTGTTGGACGTGGCAATCGTCCCGAATTAACTTACGGTTTGAACCTGAATTGTGCTTGGAATGGATTCGATTTAAGTGCACAATTTACTGGAGGTGCACTGTTTGATGTATCGTTGACAGGAACTTATTACAATGGATATGACGATAATACAGTCTGGACACAGGCATTTAAAGAAGGAGCCAACTCACCACTATATCTGGTTCAGAATGCATATACAGTAGAAAATCCGAATGGAACATTCCCACGACTTACACTGGGTAATCAAGGACACGGAGGAGATAATGGATTAGCTTCCACTTTCTGGTTGCGTAACGGTAGATACCTTCGTCTCAAATCCGCACAATTGGGTTACACATTCCCCAAGAGATGGATGAGTCCTGTCGGTATTCAGAATCTTAGAATTTATGTAGAAGGTTCTAATTTATTCACGATTTCCGGTCTTCCTGATGGAATCGATCCTGAATCTCCGGGAGTAAATAACGGATACTATCCTCAACAACGCACCATTATGGGCGGTATAACTTTGACTTTCTAAACCTTTAAAAGTTCTATTATGAAAACAAAAGTATTAAGTATCATATTGTTGGGAGCCTCTTTAGGGCTTGGCTCATGTAGTGATTATCTGGACATGACTCCAACAGACAGAGCATCAGATAAACTTGTATGGAGTAAACTCGACTATGCAGAACAGGCAGTCAACGATTTCTATCGCTATATAGATTATTTAGGAGCCTACAGGGATGGACAATGTTTGGCAGGAATGACAGAAGCTCTGACAGATCAGCTTAAATATGGTTCCTACAACTATATGGCTAAATGTCAGATACCTAGTGAAATTGCTTATGGAGGTTCTGTTCTCACAGTGAATTATGTTAGTACTTACCTTGGCAACTGGGGGACGATGTACGAATATGTGCGCCGTGTCAATGAAGGTATCAACAAATTAAAGAAATATGCTTCATTTGGTCAGGCTGATGAAGAACGCTTGGAAGCTGAAATGCGTTTCTTCAGAGGGTATCTCTATACAGATTTATTAAAGCGTTATAAAGAAGTGATTATATACGATGAGAATCTGGATAATATAAAAAAGGATATGCCAGTTAGTTCGGAAGCCGACGGATGGAATTTTGTATATAATGATCTAAAATATGCCGGTGAACATTTGCCTGTTGATAAAACTCCTAACGGACGTTTAACTAGCGGAGCTGCTTATGCAATGTTATCGAGAGCTATGTTGTATGCGGAAAGATGGGATGACGCTCGTATTGCAGCTGAAAAGGTGATGGGAATGGGTTATGAATTAGAAGCAAAAGAAGACTATTCAAATGCCTTTAAAGCAGGAAGCAAAGAAGCCATTCTACAATATTGTTATGATAAGAGTTCCACTGTGACTCATGACTTTGATGGATATATGGTTCCTGGAGGTGATAAAGCGCTCGACGGCAATTCCATGACTGGTGGATTCGGTACTCCGACACAAGAGATGGTTGAATCGTATGAATATGCAGATGGTAGTGGCTTCCCCGATTGGAGTGCATGGCATACTGCTGAAGGTACTACAACGACTCCTCCTTATGATAAACTAGAACCACGCTTTAAAGCTACCATTCTTTATAATGGAGCAACATGGAAAGGCAGACCGATAGAATCTTTCGTAAACGGTACTGATGGTTGGGCTGCATGGAAAACAGATGCCAAACCGGAAGGACGTTCTACTACCGGGTATTATTTACGTAAACTGGTAGATGAAGCTCATAATTTTACTTCCATACAAGCCAGTACACAGCCATGGACAGAAATTCGTTACGCAGAGGTATTACTGAATCATGCAGAAGCATGTTATCATCTGAATGGCTATACGGATAAGGCAAATAAAGACATAAAAGATATTCGTAACAGAGTGGGATTGTCTTACACAGACAAAAGTGGGGATGATTTAATGAAAGCCATCCGTCAGGAACGCAAAGTAGAACTTGCTTATGAAGGACATTATTATTGGGACATGCGTCGTTGGAAATTATCTGCGACAGCATTTACCGGTATTCGTCTTCATGGAATGAAAATAGAGAAAAATGCAAATGGGTCTTTCACTTACATTTATACAGAATGTGATGATAAAGATCGTAATTTCCCGACTAAGATGTATCGTTTCCCAATGCCACAGGCAGAGTTGGACAATAACGGTGCGGTAACTCAATATGCAGAATGGCAATAAATCTAAAATGAAAACATTATGAAAAAGAATATATTATATCTATTATTAGGGATTTTGGCTCTCACGAGTTCTTGCCAGGATCCGGAATATGTGCTTCCTACTGCGGACAGACAGGGAATCACGAGCTTGACTGCACTCTTTACTTCTGGGCCATACGTGGATAAAGAGGCTGTGGTATATACTATTGCAGATGCTTCTGTAGATAAGTATGTAATTCCTATGCCATGGTATTATCCGGAAAATAGTGATAATGAAACTTCAGAATATATGAAAGCGATGAGGATTCAGGCAAAGTTGGCACCAAACTGTACTATTGAACCGGTTCTTTCAATTCTCGATCTGACTAAAGAGAATTATTTCACTTATACAGACGCTCAAGGATATAAGAAACAAATCTGCATCACAGGCGAAAGAGTTAAGTCTACTAAGTGTCAGTTATTAAGTTTCTCAATACCGTCTGAAGACATTACAGGCATTATTGATGAAGACCACAAAACTGTATCTTTAATCTCTGCGGAAGATTTATCTTCTTGCTTGGCAGATTATTCACTGTCGGCTCATGCGACCATGTCACCGGATCCTAAAACAGAGCCTCTTAATTTTAATTCACCTGTTGAGCTTACAGTGATTGCTCACGATGGAGTGACAAAGCAAACTTATACTATTCAAAAAGCAGTACCGGATAAGATTCCTTACGGATATAGAAAAGGTAGTGAGACAGAATTATTTAAATTGGATATGGGAGTTATCGGCTTACCTTGGACTGGAGCAAATGCACCTTCTTTAGCTGTTTCCGGAAATAATCTGGTAGTTTGCTTGGGTGATGGTACCACAACTCCTGCATATTACAATGCATCTACGGGAAATAAGATTGGTAATGTAACTTTGGGTAGTGTGAGTGTTGCATCTTTAGGATGTATGACAAGTGATAGTAGGGGAAATATATTATTAGCAACGAAGGCTACTAATGGCAAGTCTTTCTCAATCTATAAGACTTCTTCTGTTACGACTGCTCCAACTTTATTGACTACTTATACTAATAATACAGGGTTAGATATGGGTACGAAAGTGTCTGTTCAAGGAGATATTAATACTAATGCCTCTATTATTGCTACTTGTGACGGAACAGCCAGTTCAGGTTCCAATAAGTTTGTTCGTTGGATTATAACAGACGGTGTATTGGGAAGTCCTCAAGTAGTAACAGTGAATGGTGTAGGTAATTGGGGAGCTCCCGCATCAAACACTAAAGTTGTGACTAAAGGAACTACTGCTCAAAGTGATTATTTTTTGTCATACTATGATTCTAACATTCTTTATTGGGTGAATGGAACAAATAATAATGCAAGTAAATCTCTGGAAGACTCCGACAATGGTAATTCTTGGGCAATGAATAACAACTGTCTGGATACAAGAAGCTTTAATAATGCACAATATCTTGTATTGGTATGTACAGCTCATTTCCCGCAATGGGGTGGAACTCCATGCTTATATATGTATGATGTAACGTCAGACGGATCATTCACTGGTACAATATCTACTTCAGATGCTCTGTCATTCAATCCTTCACTTTCCTCATACAATTCATCCGATGGTGTAGCTGCAACAGGTGATGTATTGCTTGCTCCGACAACAGATGGATATAAGCTCCGTGCTTACTACGTGGATAACAACTGTAAGGTTATCGGAGGATATGAGTTTGATTGTATCGACAAATAATTAATTGATCTCTTTATCTCATATATGATGAGAAAATACCCATTCATCATATATGGGATAAAAAAATCTGTAAATCATTTAAAGGAGTAGCTATATGTCAACAAAGAAAAAAATGTTATGGTTATTATCATTACTGCCTTTTTTCATAGCATGTGGTGATGATAACACTGATATCCCGGATTGGCCATGGGCGGAGCCGGAGACTCCAACTGAACCTGTTGAAGCCAATCCTGATATTGTAAATTTAGGCTGGACCAATGTGAAAAGCACTTATGGAACCTTGCCTGAACATATCAACGTATATAAATCACCAGAAACACTGGAAGGCAAAAAAGCGATAGCTTATATTGCGGTAGGTGATATGAGTAAGGCAGCATTTGGTGTATTAGGAGAAAAGACTGGATTGAAAAAGCCAAAAGAATTTTATGAAGAGAACAACTCCACAATTGTAATCAATGGAGGTTTCTTCTATGAGGGGTCATTAAGCCTAATATGGCGTAACGGTGAAATGGTGTGTAAGAACAATAATGTAACAGCAGAAGATTGGACTAACGGTCCATTCTGGTATCCTGTATTAGCTGCATTCTGTGAAATGAATGATGGCTCATTCAAATCAATGTGGACTTACACAACACTATCCAATGTTACTTATTGGTATTCAGAGCCCTCACCGGTAAAATCAGAAACAACTCCTGACGAAAATTTTCCGTCTACAGGAACTGTCTTAAATGCTAAAACAGGAATAGGCGGTGGCCCCGTACTTCTGTTGGATGGAAACATAAAGAATACATACGAAGAAGAAATTTTATCAGATATTGGCGCCACGGTGAACAGACCTCGTTCGGCTATTGGTATCACCAATGATAAGAAAATGATTCTTTTTGTGTGTGAAGGAGATGGAATGACAACGGGAGTTGCCGGTATGACCACCGAAAATGTAGCTAATATCATGAAAACACTGGGATGTACGGATGCTATCAATTTGGATGGCGGTGGTTCCAGTTGCATGTTAGTCAATGGGCAAGAGACTATCAAGACAAGTGACTCCAGCGGAGACGAAAGATCCGTAGCATCAGTAGTCACTCTTAAATAAAAAATGTACTGCGGATATATCAGGCAGTATATACCTAATAAAACAAGTATGATATGAGAAAATTTCTAAAAATACTAATACTGACTTTCTTGGGAGCAGTTACAATAACCTCCTGTAGTGATGATTCTGATGGAATTCCCGGATGGCCGTGGAACGATAATTCGACAGAAAAGCCGGACGAGCCGGATGTTGCAGAAGCTAAGCCACGATATATTTGGATTGATGCGGCTGCTAATTTTCCTGACTATGCCAATAGTAAGGAAAACATAGCCAAAGATATGGAAAAGATAAAAGCGGCAGGATTCACTGATATTATTGTCGATGTACGTCCCACTACAGGAGATGTATTATTCAATACTAATGTTGTAGATCAGGTGAAACGTATGGATGTATGGGGTAATTCCGGATATAGTTATTATGAAAGGACGGAAACTTGGGATTATTTACAGGCATTTATTGAGGAGGCTCGTATACAAGGATTAAAAGTGAATGCTTCTATCAATACATTTGTAGGAGGCTATTTATGTCCGTATAATTTAGGACATGATGGAGTCTTGTTCCGTGATGAATCAAAAAAAGGATGGGCTAGTGTAGCTAATCTAGCTGACGGGCTAACCAATACGATGGATTTGTTGGACGATGAAACCGATTATGGAGCGAAATTTTTCAATCCCGCTAATGATGATGTACAAAACTTTGTTTTACAGTTGTTGGCCGACTTGGCTAAATATGATTTGGATGGCATCATATTGGATCGTTGTCGTTATGATGACTATGGCTTAGAAAGCGATTTTTCAGATATTTCCAAACAGAAGTTCGAAGAATACATCGGTGAAACTGTAGCAAACTTCCCGGCAGATATTATGGCACCCGGTACGGATGAAATACCTTCTGACCAGCCTGTTTATTTTAAGAAGTGGTTGGAATTCAGAGCGAAAGTTATTCATGATTTCATAGTAAAGGCACGCGAGAAAGTTAAATCTGTCAATAACAATATCAAGTTTGGAGTTTATGTTGGTGCCTGGTATTCAACATACTATACATCAGGCGTGAACTGGGCCAGCCCTAAATACAACACCTCCGCTTATTATCCGAAATGGGCTACTTCCGATTATAAGAATTATGGATATGCGGACCATTTGGACTATATCTTTTTGGGTGCTTATGCTTCCGTGAACAATATATATGGAAGTGGCGAATGGACCATGGAAGGTTTTTGTAAGAATGGACGTGAACTGTTACAAGGAGATGTACCTTTTGCAGGCGGACCAGATATCGGTAACAGTACCGGATGGACTGACGGAGGACAATCTGCAAAAATTCCGGATACTATTGATGCTTGTATCAGTAATAGTGACGGCTTCTTTGCCTTCGACCTTTGCCACGTTAAGAAATACGACTATTGGAACGCTTTTAAAACAGGCTTTGATAAATATCTGGAATCTATCGAAGAATGAGGTTTGAACTAACCAACTAATTATGAAAATATATTTATTACAATTCTTTTTATTAATAGGTCTGGGCTTGAATTTACAAGCCCAGATTCCTTCTAACCCTATTCGCGGGAAAGTAACCTGTAATGGGACAGGAGTCCCGGGGGTAGTAGTGACCGACGGAATAGACTGTGTTTTGACTGACCAGCAAGGCCAATATACTCTCCCCCCTAATAGGGATGTTCGTTTCATTTATTTATCCACTCCTTCCGGATATTTACCGAAAACAGAACAAACAATACCTTTATTCTATCAGAAGCTGAATCCGGCCAAGCAAGATATTTACGACTTCGAATTGGTAAGAAATCCGCAAAATGAGATCAATCATTTGTTTTTGGTGCAGGCAGATGCGCAGGTTACTTCCGAAGATGACGTAAAGGCTTATGCTAAATATCTGCAAGATATGAAAGAATATATTCGTCCGTATATGGGCAAAAAAGAAGTATTCGGCATAGATTGTGGGGATATCGTAGGAGATACTCCTTCTTTATATCCTTCCTATATAGATACGGTATCATCATTAGAGATTCCCATCTATCGGGCAATTGGTAATCACGACATGACGTATGGAGGGCGTACTTTTGAATATTCTTATCGCACTTTCGAAAGTTATTTCGGTCCTATCTACTATTCATTAAATAAAGGTAATGCTCATTATATCGTGCTTGACAATTGCTTTTATGTCAACCGTGATTATCAATATATAGGTTACATTGATGAACGTACTTTCCAATGGCTGGAGAAAGACCTCTCTTATGTGCCAAAAGACAAACTTGTCTTTGTAGTGATGCATATTCCTTCCAGTCTTCAGAAGAAGCTAAGATATAACACGCTAGATCAAGATGAAACGGTCAATACAGCTGCACTATATAAATTATTGGAAGGTTATAATGCCCACATCATTTCCGGACATACACATTTTAATGTAAACGTATGTTTTAATGACTCATTAATGGAACATAACACAGCTGCCGTATGCGGTACTTGGTGGCGTGCAGATATTAATGTGGATGGTACTCCGAGGGGATATGGGGTATATGAAGTAGACGGGAACCAAGTGAAATGGCTATATAAAAGTGCAGGCTACCCGAAAGAGCATCAATTACATGTATATCAGGCCGGATCATCTGACGAGTACCCTTCCGATATTATTGCTAACGTATGGAACTGGGATGAACAGTGGAAAGTGGAATGGTATGAAAACGGAAAGCGAATGGGAGAAATGCAACGCTACAAAGGATATGATCCTGCAGCCAAAGCAATCTGTTCTGACAAAGAAAAGGTGAAATATGAATGGATTTCCCCAGTTCTTACCGAACATCTATTTCATGCTACTCCCCGTAATAAAAATGCTAAAATAGAAGTGAAAGTAACAGATCGCTTCGGCAATGTGTATACTGAAGCTGTCGAAAACAAATAAGAATCATATGTTGAAAGCCAAATATTTTATATTATTGATATGCTTCTCCTTTCTCCTGAAAACAGAAGCGAAAGTAACCCTTACTTCCATTTGGGGGGATAATATGGTGTTACAGCAACAATCGGAAGTTACTTTTTCCGGAACAGCGACTTCGGGAAAACGTGTGCAGGCTACCGCTTCATGGAATAATAAAAAAATCCAAACGAATGTTGATGCAAAAGGTGAATGGAAACTTTCTCTCCAAACACCGGTAGCTGGAGGTCCGTATAGTATTACGTTCTCGGATGGAGAGGACCTCACATTGCAGAATATTTTAATAGGAGAAGTCTGGTTCTGTTCCGGACAGTCGAATATGGAAATGCCAGTGAAAGGATTCCGTGGACAGCCTGTGTTTGGTTCCCAGCCATACATTGTATCTGCTAATCCCAAACGTCCACTGCGTCTCTATACTGTAAAAAATGCCTGGAGTACCATTCCACAGGAAGCTGGGGTGGACGGAGAATGGAAAGAAGCCTCTCCGGAAGATGTTGCTGATTTCAGTGCAACTGCCTATTTCTTTGGCAATCAGTTACAGCAATCTTTGGATGTTCCTGTCGGTCTGATACATTGTTCCTGGAGCATGTCAAAAATAGAGGCTTGGATGAATAAAGAGACTTTATCGGGCTTTCCGGAAATAGCATTGCCTGATGTAATACAGAGAGAGTTCGGGTGGACGGCAGGGACTCCTACATTATTGTGGAATGCAATGGTGAATCCATGGAAAGGATTTCCTGTTAAAGGAGTGATTTGGTATCAAGGTGAAGCAAACACACCCGATCCCGGATTATATAAGAGATTATTTCCTGCAATGGTTTCTCAATGGAGAACATTCTTCAACAATCCCCAAATGCCATTTTATTACGTACAGATTGCACCATGGAAATCGGAAGGCAATGATAAACTGGATTGGGCTTGGTTCCGCCAGTGTCAGTTGGAGTTGATGTCAGCTGTTCCAAATGTTGGAATGGTGACCACAGGTGATGCCGGGAGTGAAAACTTTATTCATTCGCCCTATAAGATAAAGGTCGGTGAACGACTGGCTTATTGGGCATTGGCAAAAACGTATCATCGTAAAGGTATTCAATATTCCGGTCCTATATACAAATCCCACCGAGTAAAAGGGAATGTAGTAGAAATAGACTTTGAACATGGTGAAGAAGGATTGATCCCGGAAAATCAAAACGTGAAAGGATTTGAAATAGTGGGGACGGATGGTATATTCCGACCGGCCAAAGCGGAAATTATCAATGGTTCTTCTACTGTAGAGGTCTGGAATGATTCGATCAATGCCCCCATAGAGGTACGTTATTGTTTCCGGAATTATATGTTGGGAGAATTATGCAATAATGCGGCTATTCCTGCTTCTCCTTTCCGGATTGTAATCAAAAAGAAACCTGCGTTAATGTGGTTCGATGCCGAAGCTAACTTCGAACGTTTCAGCCATAAAGACTCGATTGACTATTATTTGGAGAAAATCAAATCAGTAGGTTTCACTCATGCAATAGTGGATATACGGCCCATTACGGGAGAAGTACTTTATCAAAGTCAGTTTGCCCCACAAATGAAAGAGTGGAAAGGCGCAAAGGCCGGGAATTTTGATTATTTGCAATACTTCATTAAAAAAGGGCACGAATTGGGTCTTGAGGTTCATGCTTCATTAAATGTATTCTGTGCCGGGCATAATTATTTCGATCGTGGAATGGTATACAGCGGACATCCGGAATGGGCATCCATGGTGTATACTCCCGAGAAAGGTATTATTCCGATTACGGAAGAAAAACATAAATATGGTGCTATGATCAATCCTTTGAACGAGGAATATCGTACGCATATTCTAAATGTACTGAAAGAAGTGGTGACCAAATACTCTGATTTGGACGGTTTGATGCTCGATCGTGTACGTTATGATGGTATAACAGCCGACTTCTCACCGCTGTCACGTGAAAAGTTTGAAGCATATATAGGTAAGAAAGTGGCGAAGTTCCCCGAAGATATTTTTGTTTGGAAGAAGAATACGGATGGAAAGTTTATCACACAACCGGGAAAGTATTTCCAGAAATGGATGGAATGGAGAACGAAAAACATTACTGATTTTATGGCATTGGCACGTAAGGAAGTGAAAGCCGCCAATCCAAAAGTTTCTTTCGGCACATATACCGGAGCTTGGTATCCGTCTTACTATGAAGTGGGAGTTAATTTCGCCAGCAAAAAGTATGATCCGGCTAAAGACTTCAGTTGGGCCACTCCCGAATATAAAAATTACGGATACGCGGAACTGATCGATTTGTATGCAACCGGAAATTACTATACAGACATAACGATAGAGGAATACAAGAAAACGAACCGCAACATCTGGAACGAGACTGATTCGCAGGCTCAAGCCGGTACATGGTACTGTGTAGAAGGTTCCTGTCAGCACTTGCGTCAGATTCTTAAAGACAACAAGTTTATGGGCGGCATCTTGGTGGATCAGTTCTATGATAATCCGGGGAAATTATCCGAAACAATAGAGATGAACCTTCGTCGATCGGATGGACTAATGGTATTCGATATAGTACACATCATCCAAAAGAATCTTTGGAAAGAAGTAGAAAAAGGAATGCGCGAGGGGGGAGCTTTATGAACAACAGAGCTTTAGCTTTAGATGCCTTACGGGGATATGCAATTATTACGATGGTGCTTTCGGCTACCATCGTAACGCATGTTCTTCCCGGTTGGATGAGTCATGCTCAAACGCCTCCGCCAGATCATGTGTTTAATCCTCTGTTGCCCGGTATTACTTGGGTAGATCTTGTGTTTCCTTTTTTCCTGTTCGCTATGGGAGCCGCGTTTCCTTTTTCCATAAGGAAGCGTGCTGAAAAAGGTGATTCAAAATTAAAACTTGTTTATGAAGCTGTCAAACGGGGGATTCAGTTGACTTTCTTTGCTATTTTCATCCAGCATTTTTATCCGTATATGTTAAGTTCTCCGCAGGATATCAGAGCATGGCTGCTGGCTATACTCTGTTTTGCTGTTCTATTTCCCATGTTCATGCGCATTCCTTTGAAAATGCCGGATTGGGTACATATTTCAATAAAAGTGGGAGCTTACATTGTCGCTGCCATTATGTTGGCTACCACTTCTTATGCGGATGGGAAAACATTCAGTTTATTCTCCAGCAACATTATCATTTTGCTGTTGGCTAATATGGCTATTTTCGGTTCTATCCTTTACATTTTCACAATGCATAATCGTTGGATGCGTTTAGGAATTCTGATATTGCTGATGGCTATGATAGTAGGGAGTACGGTTGACGGTTCGTGGACACAGAGTGTATTTAATTATACTCCTCTGCCGTGGATGTATCGGTTTGATTATTTGAAATACTTATTTATCGTTATTCCCGGCAGTATAGCCGGGGAGTATTTAGCGGAGTGGATGAAAGCATATCAAAAAGAGACGGATGATTATGCTACATCTCCTTATCGTAAAATGAGTATTATGTTGATGATATTATCCGTTGTTATCATCATTAGCAATCTTTACGGTCTATACACTCGTAATTTGGTTGTCAACCTTGTGTTTACTGTTTTATTGTTATTAGCTGGTAAGTGTATATTTCCACGTAAAGTGGATGGAATAGCTTTATTATGGAGAAAGTTGTTTAACGCAGGGGCATATTTACTTCTTCTGGGTTTGTGCTTTGAGCCTTTCCAGGATGGTATTAAAAAAGATCCAACTACTTTTAGTTATTTCTTTGTCACTTCCGGACTGGCTTTTCTAGCTCTTTTATTTCTAAGTATCGTTTGTGATTATTTCCGGTGTGTGAAAAGTACTCGTTTTTTGGTGATGTCCGGTCAGAATCCGATGATAGCTTATGTGGTCGGCGATTTGTTGATTATGCCATTGGCTAATATACTTGGAATTGCTTCATTATTATCTTATTTTCAACAAAATGCCTGGTTGGGATTTCTTCAGGGAGCAATCCTTACTTCTTTAGCTGTTTTAGTAACTATGTTCTTCACAAAAATCAAGTGGTTTTGGAGAACATAAATATCAATATGATTAGTTTATATCAAATTGATCGACATATTGTCGTTCTTTCTTTGATTTTATTATTTCTCACTTTTTGTAAATGAGAGAAAGTAGAAAGAGAAAACAATAAAATACGGTATTTATATGCATAATTACGAATAAAAGAACGGTCATTTGCATATAAATTACCGTATTATTATAGAAAAACACACGCTTGATTGTAATGAAACGTACGGTTAGTTTTAAAGAAACACACGGTTGGCTTTAAAGAAACGTCACGTACATTTAAAAGGAAGCATATTCTGCTCGTAAAAACATGATTTATTGATTTATTAGAAGTGCTTTGATGAATTTGTTTTATTAAACAAAAAGCACGAAAAGATTGATAAATATATTCACTATGTAATGCATGATATTAAATAGAAATGATTGTGCTCTATAAAGGAAGGATTTCTTTAATTTCTGAATAATACTAATGCTTAATCTACGCGATTCTTTTCTATGTCCAGTTAACAAGCTGAATAAATTCAATTATAGCATCATTCAAATACCAAAATGATATTTTACCATTTTGATATTTGGAGATTTGTTTTTACCGATATAACATATAAAAAGCCATCTATTAGGAGTATTAAAAATAGTGACGCTATGTCAATAGGATAGCGTTGCTATAAGCTTCATATAGTGACGCTATACCGAGCCGATAGCGTCACTATTTTATTTGATTGCTTTCTTAATGATTGGACAAACTAAATCTGCATATCTCATCATGCCTAAATCTGTGAAATGAATACCATCAATTGTGGCTTCTCCATCTTCTCCCAGCATATTCTTTGAAGAGATTAAAATGATATTTTTCTCATTTTCCTTTTTTAGCCGATTGAATATCTCCTTTAATGTGTCATTCTTTCTTTGCACTTCTTTAGCTATTCTCTCATCATAAAGTGTATGAGTGAAAATAGGATCTTCTATAAAAATAACTGGCGTATCCGGATGTTTACTACGAATGATACGATAGAATGTCTCCATGCGTTCTTTCATCTGTTCTACAGAAGCATTAGGCACAAAGTCCAAAACAAAAACACTGGCATCTACCTCGGCTATCACTTTGGCAACTTCTAAATCTAAAAGTGCATTTCCACTGAATCCCAGATTGATACATTCACGGTTCAGTCTTCTTGATATAATGTTTGTATGTGCCATTCCGGGACGTGAAGCACAACCTCCTTGAAGAATACTGGTTCCATAAAATACAATCGGCTTCTGGCGAATCGGATAATCAATTAAAGGCTGATCGATAGTAGCTAACGAATCAATCCCTATAGATAGGGAAACCAAACCGTCATAGAGAGGAAGATAAAGCATATATTCTCTCTCTTCCGGTTGCATGTTAGCAATGATTGTTGCTTGATTTGTTTTTCCATTTGGACGACCACTGTTTACAAAACGCCACTCCCCATTCTTCTGAAGACAATAAAGGTCTAAGCCTTTTGCACCTGTGTCAGTCATGTGATTCATATGAAAATTGATAAGAGCTTCCCATTTTGCAGCTATCGTGGTAGAATTACTGCGAAAACGTATCGCCATTCCGGCAGAATTACGACTTAAATTCCATAACGGAGCACGGGAGATATTCTTCAATGAATCCGGAAGTCTTTCATATCGTGCTCCGGTGGCTTCGGTGGCTTTTCCTAATAGAGGGAACTTTGATGCATCATGATATACTAGTTGGGCATATATATGACACATCAAAAAAAGCATTATAAAAACACAAATTCTTCTTTTCATATTTTGAATATTATTGTTTTAAGTTCTCCAAAAGCATTTTATTCGGGTAAAGAACATAGTTACCAATACTGATAATGCCGTTAATACTACCCCTCGTAAAAATCCCATCCATGCATTCTCATTGAAATAAACAAGCAATGATGCAATTCCTAATAAATTGATTACGGGCATAATCAACAGATCTCCTACTACATAGGCCATCATGGGATTTTGTCCGGGCATTACAAGAAAACGGGTACTCTTTACACAACGAAAATAATCACATATCACATTTAAAAGCAATAAAGCCATAAATGCCAGACCTGAAGTGAGAAATAAATAACTCAAAGTGGCGGGATCTTTTTTTATACCTCCCTGAAAAGGTTCAAAGCATAATCCCAAAACAACTAAGAAAGCTCCGGCTGTAAAAAGTTCTCTCCAAAGCTTTATAAATCCTGTGCCCTTTCTCAATAAAAAGACTCCACTTATCAGCAACGGAATATTTATTATCAGGTTCAAGACTGTACAATGTGTATAAAGTCCTGCCAAATTTACAATAATTATAGCTAATGTCAAAAGAATCATTACGATAGCTTTCCATTTATTTGTAGATTCAACAGACGAATCATTGTGCTGCTTCAGCCACTCCATCAAATACTCTCCGGCGATGCTTCCCGGAATCACGATAAGGAGATATTGTAAATACTCAAAATGAAAAGCCCAAGGTAGAGGTGTGTAGGTGTATATAGCTTGTGTCCAGGAATTGTCAACCTGTCCACTTAATAACAAAGCCATCAATATTAGTAATACACCTATTCGTGCCCGGAGATTTTGCATTGTGAAAATATATATGACCGAACCAAAAACAGCCATATTTGCCAGCAGTAATATGATTATGTTGTTGAATGATACATCAAAAGTTCTTTCATTTGCATATTGAGTTGTCAGTAACAAGACAATGGCTATTACATAGGCCGTTACCTTGATAACTGTACGCATCCAATCTGGCATTTTCAGAGGGATGCGAATGAACATAGGAAATAGTATAATAAAACAAAGAATGGATAATAACCAGGCACGCACGTCTTGTGGATTACTTAAAACATACGGATAAAAATGTTGAATAAAAATAGCAAAGAAAGTCAATTGCACACCTCGCTTGATAGCTTCATATACTAATCGTAACTTAGTATCCCCTTTCTCAAATCTTTTTTTGATCGAGAAAGGGAAAGCAGCACCCATTGCAAACAGGAAGAATGGAAAAACAAGATCCACCCAGGTGATTCCCGATAAACTGGCATCGAAAGCTCTGTCCGGAGGAGGAGTTTGTGCGTGATACATCCATCCGGGTAGAGAATTCCATGCAACAGTTGCCGAAAGCACCATCGTGATGATGGCATAACCTCGTAGGGCATCTAAAGCATAAGCACGTTTATTCATATATCTATGGATTGATTGTTTGAATATATTCTTTGCCAAAACGGTCGGTTACTTTAACCGTTATATGAGCATCTTTATTTTTAGGAGTTGCCCGAAACATATGTTGGGTAGGTCTTGGGGTAATCCATGTATATACCATCTTTTCCCGGTCCGAACATACTACTGATGCGTATGGATCTAAACCAGTATATCGTGTCATGTTTCCCATCAACTGACCGTCTTCCAGCCATTCCACTTTCCACAGTTTATCCCAGTTCCATACATTAGCAATAATATCTGACGGATGTTCCTTAGAAGCTCCTACAGGATAAGAACGAAATTGATGTTCTTTGGGATATCCGGAACTTTTGTAATACCATTTTACATCGTTATCATTTACTTCATATATGCCATAACCACGTGGAGTACCATCCAGACAAATATCCGCTTTCCACCACGTACCACAAACTGCAGCCGTATTATGTTCCATCAGATTCTCATCGAATACGACATTAAGATTGTAATGAGTATGTCCTGTGATAAGATGTGCTTTGTAGGGTTTCAACATCTGATGCAGTGCACCTGCGTTGACCATCTGATTACCAATCATATCATAGTTATACAAAAAAGCTTCTTGTTTTTCTGTTTGGCGGGAAGGGATATGCATAATGAAGAATACGAGTGCCCCTTTCGGTACGTATGATAAATCCTTATCAAGCCATGCAAATGTTTTCTCATCCAGATAACCCATATAGAAATAATCACGTCCGATAAAGAAATTATTGTCTACTACAATATAATGGGCATTTCCCTTATTAAAAGAATAGTAAGAAGGACCAAAAGTATCTTCAAAAGTCTTGTAGGAAGTTTCATGCGTGCGACCGTCATAATTCATATCATGATTGCCAACTACACGATAGATAGGTATATCCAGTTGATCGGCTCTTTTCAAATAATCGGGATATAATTCTTGATGATCGCCTACAATGTCTCCACAATCAATTCCAAAAACTTCTGTTGTTGCATAAGAAGAGAGAAGTTGTTTGCAATCGTCGACTACATGTTGATAAATAGCCAGTTCGTCTCTGGAAGTAACTTGTATATCAGATTGAGCTACAAAAACATGGGAAACATCATCTTTGGGATTCTTCTTCAGATTAAAATTATAGTTTTGCTTTTTAGAATAATCAATAGGTAGATAGAAAGAAGGGATAGTTCCTTTCCGGTCTGTCAGATAGCCTGAAGGAGTACAAATATATACAAAACGACTGTCTCCCAAAGTGGGGATACTATATTTCCCTGAAGCGTCGGTCTGCACACATATATGGCCGTCGGTAACCATTACTCCCCCCATTCCTTTACCTTCGCAGGTGACTTTACCTTTGATAATGTTGATAGAGGCTTCCGCCTGAACTGAAAGGTTCAGGCAGAAACACATTAAAAGAAATAAAAACAAGTGTAGTTTATTCGTTCTCATATTGAGGTATACTTTATAATTTTATCGAATGATTTCTTTTGCGTATTTTTTATAGATTTGGCGGGCTAGTTTTATTCCGTCACCGCCTTCGTTGTAGCTGATTCTGTTACTAGGATTTACCCATTCGTTTTCATAAATCCGTGATTGATTAAAGAATTCTTCTTCATCAAAATTCTTCTTCTTTTCAGCAGCCTCGATTACTTTATTTATAAAACGATCCCACCGAACAGAATAATATTGATTGGTTAGACCTGCCCATGATCGATTAGCATAGTCGGTCAGGTGATAGCTATCTCCCCAAATGGTAATCAGAGAACGGGCATTCATTTCATAATAGTTTTTAGAAGCGGCATCATGTCCCATATCACGAGCATCAGTGATCCATTTATGCAATGAGAAAGTTGGATGACAGCTAACGAGTTTATCAAGGTCAGCAAGAATCTCTCTCATCTTATTCCCCCGGTTTTTCATCATCGGTATATCTCCCGCTTCATATGCAAGGGTGAACTCATCACGGACTACATTAAAATAATTCCCTAAAACTTGTCGTCCAATATTGACCAAATCAAACTCATAGCTATCTCGTTGACAGTCTTTTACTGATAACAGTAATCTCCATGCTTCAACTAAATCTTTGGGTTGATATTCAATCGTAGGTTTGGTAGTCCAGTGTCCATTTCCTTTCAAACAAGGGCGCGCATTGGTGAGTGTGCCTTGTCCCACTTGTGCCGGTTGAACGTACACTTTATTTGCTAGTATTTCCCATGCTTTTCTCGCTTCGGGAGATATCTTGCCAATTCGTCTGTCTGCCAGTTTAAAGAACCATTCTTTATCTGTCTGACCTCCATTCCATGCTTTGTCAAGAACAAATTCATACATAAACTGATTCAGGTCTATGCCTTCGAGAGTGGAACCTACTCCTTTAAGATTACTGCCGCCATTCTTTAAAGCATCTGCCAATCGTTCGCTCACCAAATTTACCGGACCTGACAGAAAGGAATTGCCACCAAAATTACCCAGATAACACCAAAGATAAGGTTGACCGAAATAACTGTCTGTCTGTTTCCAGATTTCTGTATATTCACAGAAATAGTCTAATAGAATCAACCTGTCTTGAGGCACAGAACGAAGATAGGATTTGATACGTGGAGTGGTCCAATGCTTGATGTCAGCATAAAACAGCCATGTCATCTGCAACCATACCGCTTCAGGATCTACAGCAGCTACAGATTCATAGATATGCTTAGCCATCATTCCCAAAGAATCGGCATCCCATGAAGGAGGATCTATTTCATTGAACGGATCGATGCCATAGATATGGTTTGTACCATATAAACGAGTCTGTTCGGTAAGATATTCTTTTTGTATGATCGCATACAAAGAATCCATGGGATTCAGGAAAGTACAACGATATTGATCGGCAAAACCTCCCCATTCGCTTACTCTGGTTGTTTTTATATTGGGATAAACCCGTTTCAATGCTGCCGGTACATGCCCGGCAAAAGCCGGCAATACAGGTCGCATATTAAATTCACGTTCACGGGCAACAATCTGTTCCTGCAACGCTGCCTGACTTGACAACCACTCTTTAGGTAAAGGACTTTGCCAGCCATCCAAGTTACACATTCGATGCCATGGAAGATGTGCAGGACCTGTAAAGTATCCCCGTATTTCTTCATCTGTCAATCCCAGTTTACTCCAGACTTTATACCAGATAGCTTCCTGACCGGTAATAGCAAGAGGCATATTGATTCCATTTAAAGCCATCCAGTCGATAAAATGTTCCCAATCACTCCATTTCCACCAAGTCATTGAATACCCGAACGTACAATAGTTTAGAAAGAAACGGGTCGGGACATTTGCCTTAATAGTGACTTCTGTTGATATGGAAGGGAGAGTTTTAGGTAATTCTATCGGATCATCCTTATACCATGAAATAGTGGTCAGACAGTAGTTTTTCAAATAATGATTCAAACCTACTGCCATAGAGTTAGCGTTATTTCCGGAAATAATAATTTTATTCCCTTCACTTTTGATGGTAAAAGTGTCTGCAGAAGTATTATTCAACAGACGGAAATCAAAAGATGAAGCATGTTGAGGAAACAACCGTTGTGTCATTTTACGCATGGTAGTGATATTAGCATCTTCCGCACGTATTTGGCAGACAACAACTAGAAAAAGGAGTATACTTAGTATTTTCTTCATAATCATATTATTGTTTGATAAAACGAATAGCACATCCACCGCTTGTTGCCAGTTTGACATGAAGCGTGTCAGAAGCTGTTACTATTTTCTCTCCATACTTGAAAGAAGTCGGATTCGTTTTCCATTCCGCATCGTCACCGTCAGCATATATTTGCGCAGTATACTTTGAGTCCGCATCCAAAAAGCTCAAAGGAACATCTAGCTCTCTTGCATTTTCGTCTGTGATGCAGCCTACATACCAATCGCTGGTGTTACGGTCTTTCCGCGCAAACACGGAATAATCACCAATTTTGGCATCTACCACATAAGTTTTATCCCAGTCGGTAGGTACATCTTTAATGAAATCGAACGCTTTGATGCCTTTGTAGTTTTCTGGTAAATCCGAGGCCATTTGTAAGGGGCTGTAGATCACGACAAATAGCGCTAATTGCTTGCAAAGTGTAGTATTGACACGAGTCCCCGGATATGCTTCGTTAGTAAAGTTGAAAGTTCCGAATGTGAAGTCCATGGGGCCGGCTAGTCCTCTGGTAAAAGGAATAACAGTTGTATGTTCCGGCGGATTTCCTCCATCGGGAGACCATGCATTGTGTTCCTGTCCGCGCACGCCTTCCTGGGTCATAAGATTAGGCCATGTGCGCTCAATACCGGTAGGCATAACAGGCTCGTGGTTGTCAATAGCTATTTGATATTTGGCAGCAGTTTCTATCACTTTCCGATAGTGACGTACACCATACTGCCCGTCATGAGCTTCTTTAAAATCCATTAGGCGATTCACATATCCGGTTTTCACGACATGCACTCCATATTGTTGATAGAAAGCAAAGGCCTTGTCTAATTGGTTCTCGTAGTTGCGGGTTGCAGCTGCTGTTTCATGATGTCCAATCAATTCTACGCCTTTCTCACGTGCATAATCAGTGATTGCCTTAATATCAAAATCCGGATAAGGTTTGGTGAAGTCTAAAGAATCCCCGTGTTTCATCCAGTTTCCTTCCCAGCCGACATTCCATCCTTCTACTAACACACCGGAGATACAATTTTCTGATGCAAAGTCTATATATTTCTTTGTATTAGCAGTGGTAGCGCTGTGTTTGGGACCATAATACCATGTTCCTTTTCCTAAATGCATTTCCCACCATATACCGATGTATTTCCCTGGTTTTATCCAGGAAGTATCTTTAATTTTGGAGGGTTCGTTGAGATTCAACATCAAATAAGATGTAACCAGATCACCCGGTTTATCACCAATAACAACTGTTCTCCAAGGGGTAACAAATGGAGCTTTGATGTATGCTGCTACTCCATTAGACCAAGGAACTAATGAAGCGCAGAGTGTGGCAGAATCCTTGACTGTCAGATTCATTTTGGGATAATCTGTCAGGTTAGCTTCGTGAATGGCAAGATACTTTCCTTCTGCAGTTTCCATTGTTAGAGGAGTGCGTACAGTATCCAGTTCATTTATGGAAGAGAATGTTGCTATACATTCATAATATGGATCGGATGCGGGAATCCACCATGCTTTATGTATACGCGGCATTTTAAACTCTGTTGCTTCGCTCATAATAACTAATGAATCCATGGATTCCTGTTGCGGAAACTCATAACGATATCCGATACCATCATTAAAGAGACGGAATATTACATTAAGTTTACGTTTTCCTGCTACCTCTTGAAGTAGTACTTTCAATTCATTATAGTGGTTACGTACATATCGGCTCTCTCCCCAAGGTTGTTCCCAAGTTTCGTCCAAGGAGGAACGTTCGGTGCCTTTAATTACAAAATGGTTTAAGCTATCTCCATGTTCCAGGATAAACCCTAATTTAGAAGGGAGTATCATGGTTTCATTCTCTTTATTTACTGCGTATGATATTGTATTATCATTCTCTGTGACTGTTAGTTGTATCTTACCATCCGGGGACTTTAGTACCAGATTATCAGTTTGGTTACAAGCTGAAAGGAAGCTGGTGATTCCCACAATATAAAACACTTTTCTTAATGCAGTTAGTTGATTCATTTTCTTTCCTTTTTTATGTTTTTGCTTATTTAGGTTGCTGCATTTTACGGGTATATACATTACCGCAATGATCTGTAACTTCTACACGTATTTCGGAATCCTTCATTTCAGGAACCGCATAAAACAAGTGTTCAGTAATGTCTGCTCCCAAATACTTATGTTTAAATGTAGAACTGTTTTTATCACAGTATTCATAAATAGCAGGGTCGTATCCGGAAAAACGACTCATTTCTCCTCTGTCAATACCGTTTTCATACCATTTCACTTTCCAGGTTGGGTCGTAATTCCAAACATTTGCCACCACTGCTTCCTTTTTATTTCGACTGGCACCTACCGGATAAAGTTCAAATTGATAGTCCTTATCTTTTCCTACACATTTGTAATACCAGTTAACTTTACCTCCGTCAAACTCGTAGACGGCATATCCGCCCGGAGTTCCATCACAAGCCGAGGGAGCTTGCCAAAACAATGTTGACAAGGGGGCGTGCACGTGTTCGTAAAGATTGTCTGCCAACACATAATTTTCATTATAGTGTTCATGTCCTGACATGATATGAGCATTGTAAGGTTTTAGCAACTCATACAAATGAGAGCGGTTATTCATTACTTTCATAGTAGACTCCTTTCCCCATTCCTTTCGGCGTGCTTCTCTTGAATAGGTAGGGATATGTGTAGCAACTACTACTGTGGATCCCGGAGTGACTTGTTTCAAATCCTGTTCCAACCACTGGAGTTGTTGTTCGGTAAGATAACCAACATACAAATAGCTTTTTGCAATAAAGAAAATATCATCGAGAACAACATAATGCACATTTCCTCTATTGAATGAATAGTAAGTGGGACCATAATAAGATTTATAAGTAGTACGTGCATGTTCATTGGAACGTACATTTAAATCTAAGTCATGATTTCCAATTACATAGAAGAAGGGAATTTCCGTTTCGGCTATTGCATCTATCATGGGCGCAAAATAGCTGGGCTTTTTATTGATGTCACCAATAATATCTCCACACACTATTCCATACGCAGGGATTCCCTGATAACTAGTTGCCAACAGCTCTTTCACATCTTTTGAGGCCTCTCGTACTTGTGGCATTTCTTCGTCAAAATACACTTGTGGGTCAGCCCATACAACCAAAACGTGCTTTTGGTTATTCGTAGATGATTGTGTCAGCTCAAAATCAAAATGTACTTTCTTTGAAGGTTGAGCAGGCACTTTTTGAAAGAATACAGGGACTTTACCTTTCATCGGAACGTCATAGCCATCAGGAAGGGTAATATAGATGTATTCTGCATCAGAGGTACTTGTCATAGAGTATCGTCCTTTATTATCTGTAAGGACAATCTGCGTACCATCTGTCACAGGTACATTAGCCACTCCCTTACCTCCGGACAGTACTTTCCCGTAATAGACTACGGGAGTAGTTGCAGCCTGTACACTAACGCAGGAAATACTCCATTGGAACAGACATAAAAGTAATAATAGTCTTAATTTCATTCTTTAATCCTTTCTATTTTAATCAAACGCGTAAGAGGCTTGTTTATTTTATATATTTGAGTTATCAACTGGGCTATTTCAGCCTGCCAGGCTTCACGTATCTGCGGAAACATGGCTTGAGTATAATTGGTATATAAATACTTCACCAGATAATGACTTTCCCGTTCCGCTTTGGCAGCATCAAGAGCAGCTTTATTATCTGCAAAAAGTAATCCTCTATGTTTAAAAAAGACATACTGCATAGCCATATACTGACGTAAACGTTTTTCTATGGCGCACCTTTCTTCATTCAGATACATGATAGACAGACTCTGTTGGTATTGGGGCGTACATGATATTTCTGCCAGATTAACTCCTTTACTCAATTCGTCGCCACTCCAACAGCCAATTTCTATTCCATCAATAGTAACCCGGAAAATGCCATGCAAATCAGTTACTTTCATTATTTCCTGATTCATTTCCTGCATAAAGGGAATTTGTCTGATAGCATCCCGAGCTGTACCTTTCGTTCCCCAGCGAGGAATCGTGTCGATAGGGAAAGGCAATGAACGGGATAAATATCTGAAAGATATTGTGTCATTTTCATTCTTTATATGAGATATTCGGCAGTTTCGCTCTTCCATTGCTTTCCTGTTAGTGGCATTGATTTGGAAAGAAGCGATTTCCTGTCCTGCAAGTCCCTGTGCTTTCAGGAATAAGTATGCCATTACCATATGACCGTCTTTATCAGGATGAATCCGGTCACCGCCACAGAAAGTAGCTGTAGAATCAGATAGCTGAATCTGCTTATTCAACCCGCACATCACAGTATTGAAATTGACAAATCCCCATCCTCTCTTTTGGGCAACTTCTGCCTGCATTTCAATAATTCGTTTGATCGTCTCATTCTTTCCGTGTAGTACTTCTACTCCTTTCAATTTCACATTCTCATCATAGGGAGGAGAACCTAGAAGTACTACGCTTTTTATTTTTTTGTCAGCAAGAATCTGTCGTTGCAGTTTTTCAAACTCTGTGTGAGCATACTCTACCTGCTGATTCGCATACTTATCATATCCGGGCTTATTATATCCGTCGAATCCGGAATCATTCATCCCGAAAGAACAGATCAAATAGGTCGGCTTTTTGATTTTAATATCTGAATCGAAACGATAAACCATGTGGCTCACACAATCACCACCAATTCCTCCATTATACATACGAAGAGGTAAATTGGGGAAGTGCGTCATGTAATACAGCCATATATAAGAATGATAATGCCCTCCTTCCGTTATACTATTTCCAAGAAAAACAATTCTGTCATTTGCTTTAAATGACGGAATTTGCTGCGCACTTACAGGAAACGATAAAATGCAACAGGTATATAATATAAATAGTATTTTCTTCATTACTAAACCTTTTTATTCAACTGGAGTAAGAATTGCTGCCCAACCGCCACCTTTAGCCATGGTGATGTTAATTAGTTCATCTTTTGAAACCATTACTTCTTCTGTTTTAAAATCCGAGGCGTAAACGTCTGCATTCACACCGTCTTTGAAAATTTCCATTTTATATTTGGATGCTTCAAGGAAATCCAGTTTCACTTCAATATTACGGGCATTCCAGTCTGTTAAACCTGCCAAATACCAATTCTTACCATTCTTACGGGCAATAACTAATTGTTCTCCGATTTTAGCTGTTATAGCTTTAGTATCTTCCCAAATGGTAGGTATACGGGAAATAAAAGAGGCAAATTCTGGAGCTTTATAATAATTTGAGGGAGAATCTGCTAACATTTGTAACGGGCTTTCATACACTACATATAAAGCTGCCTGATGGGCGCGTGTACCTAGACTGATCGGATGTACGAAATTGATGTAAAAGTCTTCCGCTGTTGCATTGTTTACTGCACCGGGAGTATAATCCATCGGACCGGCTACCATTCTTGTAAACGGAAGAATCAAGTCATGTACCGGATTAATATCTCTTGAATCCTTATCGTGCTCTAATCCAAGTACACCTTCAAAAGTCATCACATTGGGATATTTCTTCTGTAAACCGGAAGGTTTGAAAGAACCATGGAAATCAACGAGTAATTTACGCTCCATTGCGGCTTTTCCTACCCGTTCGTAGAAATTAACCATATATTGATCCGAACGTTGCATAAAATCTACTTTTATACCTTTGATTCCCCATTTTTCATAAACATCCAGAATTTCGTCCAATTCTTTATCAAGTGGGTTCCATAAAGTCCATAATACAAGACCTACATTTCTTTCCTTTCCATATCGTACCAGTTCCGGTATATCCAACCCGGGTATTGGCTCCTTAATATTCCAGGTTCCGGCTGACCAACCTTCATCTAATAAAATATATTCAATTCCGTATTTTGAAGCGAAATCAATGAAATATTTATAGGTATCCGTATTCACACCTGCCTTAAAATCTACCCCGTATACGTTCAATGTACTCCACCAATCCCAAGAAATCTTTCCGGGTTTTATCCAGTCTGTGTCTTGAGTAACAGATGGAGAGGCTAATTGATACACTAAGTTATTTTCAATAACCGCTTTGTCGTCTTCGTTAATCATTAACACACGCCAAGGGAAAGTTCTTGTTCCTTCAGTTTCAGCAATGTAAGAGGCTTTCTCCAATAATACTTCGTCACGGTCGGCACCTTCCTTTAAGGCACTTTTTAAAACTACAGGAGGAAATTCACCGGATAGCGTGTTATTACGATCACCCGTTAAAAATAGATTGGGATAATCGAAAAGATCGGATTCCATAATAACAACTTTCGTTCCTTTAGGAGTAGAGAGGTAAATGGGTAGATAGCCTTTCATATCCTTAGTGAGCGAGGAGATGTTTAATTCATCAAAAATGGCTTCGCAGTGTGTGAGGTATTCTTGATTCTTTTCTCTTGGCCAATATAGCTTACACCCTTCAGTCCAGTTCTGTTCAATAGTTTCGGTATTAATAATAACTTTAGGTTGCTTTAATGAAGTCTCAAAACGATAAGCGGCTCCATTGTTATATACTCTGAAGACTATTGCGTAGTTACCTTTACAAGTCAGAGTTAACTGGTTATATTGATCTTTGATAATTCTTTGTTTAAGTGGAATGACAGCTGTTTGCTCCGAATTTACTTTAAGTGTTTTAGCTTTTATTACTTTCGGATTTACTCCCGGTTGTTCAGTCTGCCCTTCAATATCCATCTGCATCAGACTGGGATTTAGTATACGTTCACCATTGTAATTAATACTCCAACTCAATTGTTTTCCGGCTGTTACCGTCACCTTGATTTTTCCATCCGGTGAACTTACAGTGTAGTTTTTGGCTTGAGTTACTATGCATGTGCATAAAATAATGTGTAATAATATAAGTACTCGTTTCATTTTATATATTATATTTTATTGAATATTCTCTATTTAAAGACTCTCTGCTCGTTGAATTCCTTCTTTAATGGGTGTCCATTGATTGAATTCTATTACTTGCACAATGTCAAACACCATTAATCCTTCGGATTGGGAAAGACAGACATAAACAGCATCTGCTATATTGTCCTTATGATTTAAAGCATACAAAGTGCCATAGACTTTACATGCTCCATGAACAATGCGTTGTGCACGCGCTATTCCATATTCTATGGATTCGGGATCGTTCAATCCAAATATTTTGGTTAAATAAGTTCCACATAGAAAGGTGTCTAACAATCCGGCAAAACCTGTATTTTTATATTCAGGTGAAGCCCAACTGTATTCTTTGGAAAAATCGTATTCGGTGGATGCCCAATTTTGTCCTTGCCCATAAATAGCATGAATCCATGAGGCAGCCCAATATTCTAATTGAATATCCGGTTTAATGTTTTTAATTTCTGTACGCACCCGTTCTACAAAATTACGTATGACCATAGAGCGGAACTCCCACCATTTCTTATAATAAGTCCCTGTCCGTTTAGTGCCATCTGTATTCCAAATGAAAATATCATCCGGGAACCGATCTAATTGCTTTCCGATGTATTGTTCGAAAGCTATTTTTGTTGCCTCCGAAAAATCACTTTCATCTCCCGGATAACGGCAATAGTCTAAGGCAAAGCCATCAAAATTGTAATTTGTAACTAACTCTTTTATAAAATTCAGACAAAAGTCTTGTACTTCCGGTAAAACTGGGTTTAAAAAGGCGGAGACTTTTGTTTTATCGTCCTTAATATCTATCAAACCCTGATCTTTGGTATATTCCAAACAAGTTTTTCCATCCCATGTATCATCACGGTACGCCATTCCATTTTTAGAAGAAGGTAAGCCTGCCGTAAATATAGTAGCAGAGACCGTTACTTTAAGTTCACGTTTATGAGCCTCATCAATAAAAAATTGAAGATAATCCCAATCTCTTTCGATATGTGTACCGGCAAGATCGGTCAATGGGGTTAAATAAGAACTTTTAAACAGGGCATCGCCTTGTACAGGACGCACATCTACTACAATTTTATTAAAACCTGTTGATTTGGCGAGATCAAGATAATATGTGATATTCTCTTTTTTTGAGAAACGTTCAAAATTTGCTTCTGCATCAAACCATAGCATTTTTTCTTTTTCAGGAGTGGGTTCTTCCGGAATGACAGGAGTGGGAGGATTTGGCTCGGGAAGCTCGGATTCTACAGTCTTTGTAGAACAACTACTAAATGATAGAAGAAAAAAGAATAATAAAATGCTTGGAATGTATTTCATACTTTATTGTTTTTATTTCTCGACTTCAGGCTGATATTTAGAAAAAAATACAGCCTGAAATCGAGAATAATAAGAAAGCTAAATAAAACAAACTTGTTATCCTAAAGATCTTTCGACCGTTATTTTAAAGCTACTGCCGTAGTTATAGCACGTTGGGCACCAGCACTTGGCTTTATCACCGGTTGACCGTTGACCAACATACAAGTTGAACCACCACCATCAAGATTCATAGCATCTACACAACCTAAACTCTTCAGGATATTAGCCATCATAGCCATATTCATACCTTTTACACCTTCCGTTACACTGCGGCCTTCACAAACGAAAAATATCACCTTATTATTGGCTGTTACTCCGATAGCGGTTCTTGGATGATAATTTTCGGGAGCAACTCCACTTTCTTCATCAAAAAGTTCTTCAATAAAAGTATTTCTCACACTTCCGTCTTTCAACAGGATCGGTCCACCTCCAATCGCCGTTTCTGCATTTAATTTCACGCCTCTCGTCGGAAAATAAGCCGAAGGTGCAGGTTGAGGCTCATAACCGGACTTATTGGGAGAAGGTTGTTCATAGGTATATGTCACACCATCAGTTGTTGTATAAGCCCAATCTGTGGAGAAATAACCATTCTTCGACAGCTGAAAGATACCTCGTGTAGGATAATAACTCTTTTGAGAACGTATTTCCTCCTGCGAGTTCACAGCTAAGACCTCTCCTTCACGGCATAGCAGACTGACAGACTTTCCGGCTCCCATTACAAAATATCCACCATTCATAATTATCGGATATTTTTGTTGTTCTGCTTGCCAGATTTGATTGGGAGTCTTAGAATATATCTGGTCTCCGATAGTTGCAAAATTTGCTTTTGACATATCCGCAACAGCAATAAAAGCTATGGCTTTCATGCCTTCCAGTTCTGACGGAGATTTGTATACACTTATGTATTCAGGTAACGTGCCAAACTCTGTTGTCTGTTTAACCCAGCCTAATGTTGTCGGATCAGGATCCGGCATTACCACCTTTTCATTATCATCATCTGAACAACTTGTTGCAGACATGGCAGCAATCATGAAAAGAAGCCAATATTTTGATATATTTTTCATTATCATATCGATTTAATCGTAAATATTTATTTCTTATTATCTCTGTGCTTCCGCACGTTCAATACCTTTTTGGATATCATCCCACAGATTCATTTCAATAACCTGTACTATGTCGAATATCATCAAGCCTTCCGATTTTTCAAGACAAAGACTTACTGCATCGGCTATATTGGTTTTATGATTTAAAGCATATATCGTTCCGAATACTTTGCAATCATTACCAACTAATCTCCGTGCACGGGCAATACCATACTCTATCGATTCCGGATCATCCATGCCATAGATACGTTCTAAATACGTTCCACATAAGAAAGTATCCAGATAAGGTGCAAATCCTGATTCATTGTAGGCTTTCGATCCCCACGGATAATTTAATGAGAAATCAGATTCTGGACTGGCCCAATTCTGGCCTTGTCCATAAATACCATGAATCCAGGAAGCAGCCCAATACTCCAGTTCTACTTTATTATTGATAGAATGAATCTCTTTACGCACTTCTTTCACAAAACTTGTGATAACATTAGCCCGGAATGCCCACCATTCTTTATAATAAACACCAGGATTTTTCGTTCCATCGGCATTCCATGTAAAAATATTATCTGGAAAGTTCCGGACTTTTTTTCCTAAGTAGTGTTCAAAAGCTTTATGACTATCAGCAGAGAAGTCACTATCATCTCCCGGATATCGGCAATAATCTAATGCATAAGCATCAACATCATAGTTTTTCACTATTTCACGAACAATACTTAAAGCAAATTTGCGGACATCTTTACGAACCGGATTTAAAAAAGCTCCTACTTTTTTCTTGTCCTCTCTGATGTCAAGCATCTTTCCGTCAGGTGTATATTCCAAGCATGTTTTCCCATCCCAACGTGACTCCTCATAGACCAAACCTTCGTTGGTAGCGGGATGTCCGGACGGAAACATTGCAGTAGAAACAGTGACTTTTAATCCTAACCGACGAGCTTCATTGATAAAATACTGCAGGTAATCCCAATCACGATGAATTACTTTGCCATTTACTGTTGTAAGTGGAGGTAGAATTTTACTTTTATACAGTACTTCCCCGTATATAGGTTTGACGTCTACTACTACTTGATTGAATCCTACTGACTTGGCTTTTTCCAAATAGTAAGAAATAGAATCTTTAGAGGCAAAGCGTTCAAAATTAGCTTCTGCATCAAACCAAAGGTATTTAGGTTGTTTTTTGCCCCTGTTCCCGGCAAAGGAACAGGTAGCAAATAACAATAGAAAAAACGATATAATGCTTTTATTCAACATATTTCAATTCTATATAATTAGGAGTATGCCTATTTCTCGTATTTTGTAAGTTCATAACAACGAATACCTACACCATAACCGTAATAGAGATATAATGATTCTCCGTCATCACTTGGTGAACAAGTAGTCCAGATACAAGAGTTGGTAGTCCATGGCTCGAGTGTTTCTGTGATAGGTAATGAATGATTACTAGACGGGTCTAGCAGGTGTAGTCCAACCCAGCCCCAACCGCAAGTTATGGTTGCTCCGTACCATCTGCCATTGAATGGAATACCTCTACCGGAAATAAGTACATGATTTCCCCAGCCAGCGTATCCTTTCTTATTCCACATGTCTATATATGGACCTGTGATGCTGTTAAATGCCCCTGCCGTATTTGCTTTATAACCGATTTCCGGTCCCATTACACCTCCGGCATTCACTGCGTCTATAACATAAAATGGCGGGTTATCTGACACTCCGAGTACAGCCACAATCTGTCGCCAGTTACTATCATTACTGGGACGACCGGTAACCAAGGTTGAAGTGCCTGTATATGTACCATTCTCAAATTTGTAAACTGCATGTGTACCTACACCATCAGGTTTAGAATCATAAACATATCCCACTTTGTCAATATCACCGATTGCAGAAACTTTATTTGCTCCGGGAGTTACATTAGCAACCTTTTGTGGAGCTCCCTCAACAGTAGTCCATCTGTATAATCCTACGTTTTTTACTACACCGATCAAATTACCAGCGTCATCATTGACTAACTGGCACAAAGAAGCGTCTATTCCTGTCACATTTAAAGTCTTATCTACTTTCTGCCCTGTATATTTATCATAGAAATTAAATTGGGTGTCTATTATATAATTACCAAACACTGCACCGAAACCATCTTTGTCTTTATTGGATGGAGTAGGTAGACTAATTTCCCATTTTTTGAAAAAATATTCAAAACCTTCTCCATCATTTACTTTTCCGCCATAAGTCCATTTTACGGTCCAGTCAGTGGTTGTGCCATCTTGCGCCTTCACTGTGTAATGTACATCTTTTGAAAAATCTTGAGGTACATCGGGGGTAGGTGTAACTGTTGCATATGGAGAGATAAAGAAAGAACAAGTAACTCCATTGAGTTTGCTCAAATCCAAGTCCGGAGTAATCTTAAATTCAATGATGTTACCATCCTTAATGGTACCCTGTTTATAATTACCCTCGCCCAATCTAACTTTGAATCCGGTTATATCGGTATCAGAGTATAATGTTGGATCATCCGAGCATGCGGAAAATGCAACCATTGTTGCCATGACAGCAACTTGAAGCCAATTATGATATTTTATTTTCATAACATCTACTTTTTTAGTTATTTGGGTGTTTAGCAGTCAGAGTATACTCCTTTTGCGTTCCATCACCTGCTACAATAGTTAGTTTAAATGGAGTAGATAAATCTTTAGCACCAGTCAATGAAGGATAAGCAAATGCTGCTACAGGCAAATTGGCTGTTACATATAATTCGCTCAATTTCACTTTTGCCGGAAGTTCGAAAGTTATATTTCCATTCTCTGATATAACCCCATCATAAGTAGTACCATCTTCCGGAGAATTAGCACGAACCATAATGGATATGATATCACAATCAGAATGATAATGGATATCATCATGCTTTTCACAAGAAGAAAAGGAAAAGCTAAATGCTATCATTAATATGATGTATGTAATTACTTTGAAATTTTTCATAACTATAATAATCTTTTAATATTACCAAGGAGCATTATTCTCACATAACGGATTATTCTGTAATTCATCTACAGGAATAGGTAGCAAGTAATAGCGTTCTGGAAAGAAGCGGTTTATATTGTCGTCACATGACACTTGTTCATAAGTATAAGAATTATCATCTTTTTTGGTTATTTTTGTTCCATGTGCCTGTTTTCCATCAATAACTTCGCCAGCCAAACGCCATCTGCGTAAATCCCAATAACGGAATCCTTCAAAGGCCAATTCACAAATACGCTCCTTACGTAATAGTTTCATAAATGAGTCTTTATCCGGTGCTTCCTGTGTTGTACGTTCCGGTAGGTCAACACGTCTTCTTACTTCATTGAGAGCTTCCAAGGCATCATCCTGATTTTTAGCATAATCCTGTTCTGCCAGAGCTTCAGCCAGATTTAACAAAACCTCCGCATAACGCATTTCAATCCAAAACTGATCGCTTCCCTTATCATCAAATTCGGTATTGTTTTCTTGTAGATATTTTCTGATGAAATATCCGGTAACAGTTTGTTTTTCTCCCGGATTCATATTATCTCTGTAAGCAGCAAAACCGTTTTCAGCGTCTACATAGGTATAAATAGTCTTTTCTTTCCAAGTAGCCCCATTATATATAATGGATGCATAGAAACGAGGTTCACGACCTACATAAGGATCTTTGGCCATGGAGCCGCTCCACGAGAAAGGAGTTCCGTCAGCCATATCATAAGAATCAACCAGTTCACTTGTCGGGACAGCTCTTCTTATTCCTTGTTTACCGTCAGGAGCAAAATAGCGATCGAAATAATGGGGCATATCCGGAATTTTGTATGCTATGGAGAAAATAATTTCTTTATTACCTGCCACTTTAAATACATCTTTATATTCATCCATTAAGTCATACTTATTGAGCTTTTTAATCTCATCAGCAGCGGTAATAGCAATATCCCAACGTTTTGCAAAGAGTGCTGTACGACACATATAGGCATACGCTGCTCCTTTAGTCAAACGCCCATCCCATTTGCTGTCCCATTCTTTCGGAAGGTGTTGGGCTGCGAATTCCAGGTCCTTCAGAACAAAATCCCATGATTCGGCTTCAGTTGCTCTTGCTTTTGCTTTTTCCCCTTCTGAATCAACTCCATTTGTTTCGTCACGAAGAATAACTCCTCCGAAAATTCTAATCATACGTGCATAATTCACAGCGCGAATAAAACGAATTTCAGCAATACGAGTATTGAGAAAATCTTCATTAAACTTACTTCCATAGATACCGGCATCACGCAAAAATACATTTTCTCTAAATATGTCAGTATAAAGTCCCCACGATGACATCGGATTATTATCTGATGTTATTGTGTTTTGCTGCAACAGAATCTTGTTATGAGCACTCCATGTTTGTGGAACTCCATTTCCATACTTAACTAAATCTGTATATCCATCGGTTAAGGATAAAGAAGAAAAGTTGGATAAGCCATTGAGAGGCTTATATAAGTAAGTCACATACATATCTAAAGAAGATTCCGAGCTCCAGGCTACTGTTTCTGAATATGAGTCTGTGGGATCTTTCTCCAACAAATCATGGCACGAGATTAGAAACTGTGACGTAAACATCAGCCCTATCCCTAATAGATATAATCTTTTTATTTTCATAATTATTGATTTAATTAGAATGTGATATTTAATCCAACACTATAATTCTTTTGTTGGGGATAATAACCATTATTTATAATAGCCATTTCAGGGTCGCAATATTTGAATTCTGTGAAAGTAAACAGATTGGTGCCTGCTACATATACACGAACGTTAGATAGTCCAATATTGGCTTTCGCAAGTATTTTTTTAGGAATTGTATAACCAAACTGTAAATTCTTCAAACGCAAGAAATTACCATTTACCAACCACCAGGAAGAGGTATATGCATTATTTCCATTATGAATGGCACTTAATCTGGGATAACGGGCACTCGTATTTTCCGGTGTCCATGAATCTTCTACCAGATAATAAGGAGCATTTCCTCCCGAGTAGAATGGTCGTGTATAGACCGTATTGTCCATTGAACCATGATTATAAGTACCATTCAACGTATAACTAACAATAGCAGCTCCTTGCCATAATGCACTCAAATTGAACCCTTTCCAGTTGAAGTCCATAGACAGAGAGTAGTTTAACTCTGGTAAAGTGCTGTGGCCGATTTTAACTTTATCCCCATCCTGCGTAATTTTACCATCTCCATTGATATCCTCATACATGATATCTCCTAAACGTTGAACTCCATTACCAACAAAAGGACGGTTATCCAATTGCTCTTGTGTTTGATATAAGCCTATAGCTTTATAGCCATAAATTTGTCCTAAAGGTTCACCTATGTTTGTCCGGTACCAAGGAGTACTTTCACTTTCAATCCGCGACAGAACTTTATTTCTAGCCCACGCTACACTACCGGTTATACTATAATAAAAATCATTAACGTGGTTTTGGTGCTTCAATACCAATTCAAAACCGCGATTGTCGATCTTACCCGTATTTCCTTTTTGAGCATAATTTCCTCCTAATGAAGGAGGGAAACCGCCACTCCGGCTTTCTTGTATATCTTTTGTCAGCTTATAAAATAAATCGAATTCTACTCCCAATAATCCATTCCACATTGTCAGATCAGCACCAATATTGTAACTGCGGGTAGTAGACCAGGTTAAGCTGGAAGTAATAGAGTTGGATGCACCTAATCCTGCATAAGGAACTCCTCCGAATATATACGCATTCTTCTCTACCTTAAAAATGCTTCTATGCAAAAAAGCATCTGTATTATCACTACCCAATTCACCGACAGAAGCACGCAACTTTAACAGGTTGATAGAAGAGAAATTGTTTTTTATGAAGTTTTCTTCAGAGATTACCCATCCTAAAGATACAGAAGGGAAGAATCCCCATCTTTTATCTTTTGCGAATTTATAGGATCCATCTACACGAAAAGCAAATTCTGCAAGATATCTTTTATCGAAAATATAATTGAAACGCCCTACATAACCAATAGTAGCTTTATCGCTATGACTACCTGTAGGATTGGATATAAATTCAGTACCTAATGAAAGATCAACCGGATCATTAAAATTATAGCCACCCATCTTTCCTGTCATTGTAGAGCCTTTCAGTTGTGTCTGTTCATATAAGAATAGGGCTGAAACTGCATGCTTGCCAAAGGTATTAGCATACTCCACACTCGGGCGGACCATAAATCTTCTGAAAGAAGATGCAGATTTAGTGTAATTACCTTTCTCGCTTGTAGAAGAGGCACGCATTAAATTATATGATTTAGAATCTGCACTATAAGCATTAACATTGTATCCTACCAAGAAACCGTTATCTTCCGAATAACTAGTATCATAAACTAAACCGAGAGAAGCTTTCAACCCTTTTACCCAAGGAAAGGCATAACTAATTTTCATTGTACCATCAAACTCATGTCTTTGGTTTTTCTGAAATCCGCTATTCCTTAAAGTAGCGAGTGGACTCTGTGTGGTGGAACTACCAGGACCAATCCAAGCTGTATATTCTCCTTGATAATAGATAGGAATAATAGGGGCTGAATAAACAGCCTGCTGAATGGGATTTTGTTCAGCCTGTGCGCTTGTGCTAATTCCGGGCCAGTTCTTTTCTTCATAAAAGCCAGAAATATTAAGTTCGAACGTTAAATCTTTGGTAATATTACCTTCTACGTTAGAACGGACATTGTAACGATCATAATTCACATTTTCGATGATACCGGATTGATCCAACATGCCTATACTGGTGAAGAAACGGATATTCTTGTTACCACCGGAAGCTGAAATATTATGTTGATGTGTGAAGCCATAATCCTTAAAAACTTCTTTTGTCCAGTTTGTATTTCCATATTTACCTTCTGGATCATAGTTGTTAGCCACTTTCGTCTGAATATCAGCTCCATAATATGGCCCGTTACCATCAAGTTCACTTGCCTTATTATACCAATAAATATAGTCAGGACCATTTAGCATTTCAGGCATGGCTGTATTTTTCTGGAAAGTAACAGAACCGTCATACGAAAGAGTTACTTTACCTTCAGTACCTTTCTTGGTCGTTACCAGGATTACTCCATTTGCCGCTGCCAAACCATAAACGGATGCTGTAGCTGCATCTTTCAAAATAGATATGTTTTCTACATCATTAGGATTCACAGTATTCAACATACGTTCAACGCCATCCACTAATATCAGAGGACTAGAATCTAAAAAAGTACCTAAACCACGGATGTTGATAGATGTCTGGTCGTTTCCGGGAAGACCGGAACGTTGAACACTCGTTACCCCCGGTAACTTACCTGTCATCATATTAGAAAGGTTAGCTTGAGGAGCCATCATCAACTCTTTAGAGCCTACTTGAGAAACGGAACCTATTAAGAATTTCTTTTTTTGAGTTCCATACCCCACCACTACAACTTCATCCAATGCTTGTGCATCTTCTTGAAGTCTAATAGTAATTTCTGAACGACCATGTAAAGCAACCTCTTGAGTCTGATACCCGACAAAGGAAACTACTAAAGTCGATTTTAAATCCTGTACATTTAGGCTAAACTGTCCGTCAATATTGGTAATAGTACCGTTGGACGAATTCCCTTTTACACTAACAGTAGCACCGACAAGCGGCTCATTGTTTGAGTCATACACTGTCCCTTTCACGTTCGTGTTTTTTTGAGCATGAACGTTTAAGAAAGAAAGCGAACAGATGAATAAGGCTATAAACCTTATACTCCATGTGATTTGTTTCTCCATATTAAATATTAATGTTAATAAAACAAGATAGTTATTTATAATTCATCAAATCTTCTAATGTTTTCCAGCACTGATACAGTCCTCTTGGCACATGGAAGCATCCTTTCCATTTTCCTCCTTTGAGTGGTAGCAATATTTCGCCTCTTCGGTTCAAGTAGCCATACCATTCAGGATATTCTTTATCCTTGAAATGCTCCCAAGTGTAGTCATGTACCTTTTCAAACCATTCCAGACATCGTTTATCTCCGGTCAGTTGATAACCTTTTAATAGGGAAATAAGCGTCTCAATATGCACCCACCAGAGTTTCTGGTCCCATTCCAGTTGTTGGGGAGGACAACCGTTACGATCCATAAAATAGTAGATACCTCCATATTGCTTGTCCCAACCATAATTAAGCATCGTGAGAGTAGTCTCTTTGGCTTTCTCTATCAATTCCGGACGATTCAGACGCTTGCCCAGATCCATGATAAACCACATCGCTTCAATGGCATGCCCCGGAGTCACCTGACGACCTTCAAAACAATCGACCAGATTACCGTCTATGTCCACGTTTTCAACAATGATACCTCCGAGTTCAGGACGATAGAAAACTTCCATCACTTCATGGATACAAGTATCCATTGTTTCCCGCAGATACGTTTCATCCAATAAATGCTCTATCTCCAGTGCCAGGTTACAGAGGATCATTGGCAAGGCAAAGTTCTTCAGATTACGGGTACCCGGATGAAGCTTATTCCATCTCCCTTTCGGATTATCCACTTTGGAAAGGATTATATCGAAAGTTTTCTTGGCAATGTTCGCATATTCCTGATTACCGGTTGCAAGGCTCAACTGTCCGAAAGCCATGGTGGCGAATGTATACGAGAATATATTATACGGTTCTACCAATGGTCTACCCGAACGATCAAGGGAAAAATACCAGTTATAGTTACCATCATGTCCGTATTTTTTTAGAAATTCACCACCTTGAACGGCACAATCCAGCCATTCCTTGCGTTTTTCCACTTTATTGTAAAGCATGGAGAACATCCACACCTCACGACATTGCAGCCAGATGAACTTATCCGTATCGAACACTTTTCCTTCACGGTCCAGACAGGTGAAATAACCACCATACTCGTGGTCTTGGGAGTGTTCAAGCCAGAAAGGGAGGACACTGTCCAGAAGTTCATTCTTGTACAGACTTGCCAGTTTCTCGAAATCCATACTATTATTTCCATTATAGATTGGTATGGACAATTCAGCAGTGAAAGAGATGTCCGCTGAATGACCAATGTTATTCTTACTATCCATATTTATAAAATGTTAGTTTATTGTTATTAAGGTCTGTTTTATATTTATTCCGAACGGGTCCAGTATCTTTCAATCTCCTCCAGCGACTTCCCGGTGGTCTCCGGCACGAGTTTCCAGACAATTAGCATATACGGTACGCACATAACGGCAAACAGGAAGAATGTTCCGGCGGGGGTAAGGTTCTGGAGCATCCAGGGGGTTAACTGTCCGATCAGGTACGTTCCGATCCACAGAGCGAATCCTGCTATCGACATGGCCAGTCCGCGAACCTTGGTGGGATACATCTCCGAGAGGAGCACGAACACCACGGCACAGATGGATACGGCACAGCAGAATAC
>NZ_QVLZ01000040.1:41749-62577 GCF_003435205.1 Bacteroides sp. AF32-8BH
ACCACGGCACAGATGGATACGGCACAGCAGAATACATAGAACAGGAAGAAAATAAGCAGGAAGAGGCTGGATACTCCCAGGGAATCTCCGAAGAGGAAGTACAGGCCGATGAGAATCAGAGAAACAACCATTCCCGAAACTCCGTAATAAACAAGTTTCTTGCGGCCTACCTTATCAATGATGACAAGAGCCAGAACGGTGGTCAAAGTATTGACTAGTCCTACCAGAACTTGGTAAAATGAAAGTTAACTGTTTGCATAGCTGTATTATGGTAGAAAAGTTTTATCTTTATCGCGTTAAACTAACTAATACCCCCCATTATGAGAAGAATTTTTTATTTACTTTTCCTTGTCTTATTAGGCTATTCTTTTGACGTAAAAGCTTCAGACACAGTATTTATCCATGAAACACAAATCCCGGTTTTGATAGAGCGGCAGGATAATGTTCTGTTCTATATCCGGTTGGATGCAAAGGAAAGCAAGATACTCGATGAAGTTGTTTTAGATTTCAGTAAAAGTACCAACTTAGCGGATGTTCAGGCAATCAAACTCTATTATGGAGGAACAGAGGCCTTACAAGATCAAAACAAAAATCGCTTTGCCCCTGTAGAGTACATATCCAGCCATCGACCGGGTGCGACATTGGCGGCTAATCCTTCCTATTCCATAAAATGTGCAGAGGTCGGACCATCGGAAAAAGTTGTATTAAGAGGTAATTACAATTTATTTCCAGGTGTCAACTTTTTTTGGATCAGTTTGCAGATAAAAACAGATGCCTCTTTGCATACTAAAATAGTCTCTGATTTACGTGCTGTAAAAGTGGATGGGAAAGAACTTTATTGTAAATTTATTTCTCCGAAAGCTATTACTCACCGGATGGCAGTCGGAGTTCGTCATGCTGGTAATGACGGTTCTGCTTCCTTCCGTATTCCCGGATTAGTGACAACCAATAAAGGAACATTATTGGGAGTGTACGATGTCCGATATAATAGTAGTGTCGATTTACAGGAATATGTAGATGTGGGTTTGAGTCGTAGCACTGACGGAGGGAAGAGCTGGGAGAAAATGCGTCTTCCGCTTTCATTTGGTGAGTATGGCGGTTTGCCTAAAGCACAGAATGGGGTAGGAGATCCCTCTATTTTGGTAGATACTCAAACGAATACCGTCTGGGTGGTTGCCGCATGGACACATGGTATGGGTAATCAACGTGCCTGGTGGAGCTCCCATCCGGGAATGGATATAAACCATACCGCACAGCTGGTATTGGCAAAGAGCACAGACGATGGTAAAACATGGTCGAAACCGATCAATATAACAGAGCAGGTAAAAGATCCGTCCTGGTATTTTCTCCTTCAAGGACCAGGACGAGGAATAACGATGAGCGACGGTACATTAGTATTTCCAACACAGTTTATCGACTCTACCCGTATCCCGAATGCAGGAATCATGTATAGTAAAGACCGGGGAAAAACATGGAAAATGCATCATCTGGCACGAACAAATACAACGGAAGCACAAGTTGCGGAAATAGAACCGGGAGTATTGATGCTGAATATGCGTGACAATAGAGGAGGAAGCCGGGCTATTGCCATAACGAAAGATTTGGGAAAAACCTGGACAGAACACCCATCTTCACGTAAGGCACTTCAGGAACCGGTATGTATGGCCAGTCTGATTCATGTCGATGCCAAGGACAACGTTTTGAATAAAGACCTCCTGTTGTTTTCAAATCCGGATACGACTAAAGGGCGCAATCATATAACAATAAAAGCAAGTCTGGATAAAGGACTTACCTGGTTGCCCGAACATCAAATCATGCTCGACGAAGCAGAAGGATGGGGATATAGTTGCCTGACGATGATTGATAAAGAGACAATCGGTATTCTATATGAGAGCAGTGTGGCACACATGACTTTTCAGGCGGTGAAATTAACAGATTTGTTAGGAATGAAATGATAGATATAATAGCGGTTAAACTATCTGATATGATAAAAGAATAAAACCGTATATTTATCGTGGCGTGCAAAAACAACATATTTTGTTAAATTATCAGTGAAATTTGCTGAAAAAATAATATCTTTGAATCCGTTAATATCTAATGCCCCCACTATGATGATTAATTTGATCGGAAAAAAGGCTCAAATAGCATGTGAACTACTATGCTGTTGCAGTATGGCATATGCACAGAGCAATGACAATTCCGAAGTTGTCGTTCTAAATACAGGCTGGGAGTTTTCCCAGGCAGGGACGGAGCTGTGGCGACCGGCACAGGTTCCGGGCACCGTTCATCAGGATCTTATTAACCATAAACAACTTCCCGATCCTTTTTATGGCATCAATGAACAAAAGATTCAGTGGGTGGAAAATGAAGACTGGGAATACCGGACTGCTTTTACAGTTACCCCCGAACAACTGAAACGGGATGACGCCCAATTGGTTTTTGAAGGCCTTGACACATACGCCGATGTATACCTCAATGGAGCACTGTTGCTGAAAGCCGATAACATGTTTGTCGGTTATACCATACCCGTCAAGTCCCAACTCCGTATCGGAGAAAACCTTCTTCACATCTATTTTCATTCCCCCATCCGGCAGACACTGCCTCAATATAACTCGAACGGATTCAACTATCCGGCAGACAACGACCATCACGACAAACATTTAAGCATATTCTCCCGTAAAGCCCCTTACAGCTATGGCTGGGACTGGGGAATCCGCATGGTGACCAGCGGCATCTGGCGTCCGGTGACCATCCGTTTTTATGACGCAGCTTCTATCAGTGACTACCACGTAAAACAACTCGCACTGACCGACCAGCTCGCAAACCTGTCTAATGAATTAGAAATAAACAACATACTCTCCCGGCCACTTCAGGCAGAGGTGAGAATCAATACCTCATTCGAAGGAAGTGCAGAAAAAAGCATCAGCCAGGCAATCACCTTACAGCCCGGAATCAATCATGTTTCCATACCTTCCGAAGTGGCATCCCCCGTACGTTGGATGCCGAATGGATGGGGAAAGCCCGCCCTGTATGATTTCTCCGCTCAAATCATAGTAGAAGATAAAGTCGTAGCCGAGCAATCGCACCGGATAGGACTGCGTACTGTTCGCCTCGTTAATGAAAAAGATAAAGACGGAGAATCCTTCTATTTTGAAGTAAATGGTGTACCTATGTTTGCCAAAGGAGCCAATTACATCCCCCAGGATGCACTCTTGACTAACGTCACTACCGAACGCTACCAAACCTTATTCCGCGACATCCGCGAAGCGAACATGAATGTCATTCGTGTATGGGGAGGTGGAACGTACGAAGATGACCGTTTCTATGACCTGGCAGATGAAAACGGAATACTGGTGTGGCAAGACTTCATGTTTGCCTGCACTCCCTATCCGTCCGACCCCACCTTTCTGAAAAGGGTAGAGGCGGAAGCCTGCTATAACATCCGTCGCCTTCGCAATCATGCTTCCCTGGCGATGTGGTGCGGCAATAACGAAATACTGGAAGCCTTAAAATATTGGGGATTCGACAAGAACTTCCCGCCCGAAATCTATCAGGAAATGTTTCGAGGCTATGACAAACTGTTCCATCAGCTCCTTCCAGCCAAGGTTAAGGAACTGGATGCCGACCGTTTCTACATACACAGCTCCCCGTATTTTGCCAACTGGGGGCGTCCTGAATCCTGGGGGATAGGAGACAGCCATAACTGGGGAGTCTGGTATGGTCAAAAAACATTCGAGTCACTCGATACAGACCTGCCCCGTTTCATGAGCGAATTCGGTTTTCAGTCCTTCCCGGAAATGAAGACCATCTCCACTTTCGCCGCTCCGGAAGATTATCAGATAGAATCGGAAGTGATGAATGCTCATCAGAAAAGCAGCATCGGCAACGCCCTGATTCGTACCTACATGGAGCGCGACTATATCATCCCCGAAAAATTTGAAGACTTTGTCTATGTCGGACTAGTGCTGCAAGGACAAGGAATGCGTCACGGACTGGAAGCACACCGCCGGAACCGTCCTTACTGTATGGGTACCCTGTATTGGCAACTGAATGACAGCTGGCCGGTAGTATCCTGGTCGAGCATCGACTATTACGGTAATTGGAAAGCCCTGCATTACCAAGCCAAACGAGCCTTTGCTCCAATCCTCATCAATCCTATCCGGCAAAACGACAGCCTCAATATCTACCTGATTTCCGACTGTCCGGACACCAAAGACCACCTGATGTTGGAAATGAAAGTAACAGACTTTGACAGAAAGAAACAAGGCAAGCCGATACGACTCAACACATTGACAGTTCCGGCTAACACTTCCCAATGCGTGTACCGTATAAAAACCGACACCTGGCTATCACCGGAAGAACAGCAACGCTGTTTCATGCAACTGACCCTGAAAGACAAGGCAGGAAACACCCTTGCCGAAACCGTATACTTCTTTAGAAAAACAAAAGACCTGCTTCTGCCTGAAACAACCGTTTCCTGCAAGATGAAACAGAAAGACGGCATGTGTGAACTGACATTGTTTTCTCCCGCTCTTGCAAAAGATGTCTTTATTGAAATTCCTTTGCAGGGAGCCCGTTTCAGCGACAACTTTTTCGACCTTCTTCCCGGAGAACGTAAAACGGTCGTCATCACTTCTCCCCAAATAAAGAAAGGAGAGGAGCTGCCTTTGACAATCAAACATATTCGTGAAACTTATAATTAATCTATTAATAACTTAACACTTAATTTTTTAGTTTATGAAGCAACTCTTTAAATTAACCGGATGTCTGGCACTAGCAGGACTTTTTGCCTCTTGCCAATCGGCGCAACAGGAAGCCAACTACCAGATCATCCCCATGCCACAAGAAATTGTAACCGCTCAAGGAAGTCCCTTCATCCTCAAGAGCAGTGTGAAAATTCTCTATCCGGAAGGAAACGAGAAGATGCAACGCAACGCAAAATTCCTGGCAGACTATCTGAAAACGGCTACCGGAAAAGATTTCGCCATTGAAGCCGGAACAGAAGGTAAAAACGCAATCGTACTGGCATTAGGCACGGAGAACGAAAATCCGGAATCCTACCAGATGAAAGTTACCGGTGACGGAATCACGATTACCGGTCCTACGGAAGCCGGCGTATTCTATGGCATCCAGTCCCTGCGCAAATCATTGCCTGTGGCTGTCGGTGCGGATATTGCCATGCCAGCCGTAGAAATCAATGACGCTCCCCGCTTTGGCTATCGTGGCGCGCATTTCGATACCAGCCGTCATTTCTTTACCGTGGATGAAATAAAGACCTACATCGACATGCAGGCTTTACATAACATGAACCGCCTCCACTGGCATATCACCGACGATCAAGGTTGGCGTCTGGAAATCAAAAAATACCCGAAACTGACTGAAATCGGTGCTAACAGAACAGAAACAGTCATCGGACGTAACTCCGGCGAATACGACGGCAAACCTTACGGTGGATTCTACACCCAGGAACAAGCCAAAGAAATTGTAGATTATGCAGCCGAACGCTACATCACCGTTGTTCCCGAAATCGACCTTCCGGGACACATGCAAGCTGCCCTTGCCGCTTACCCTGAACTGGGTTGTACCGGTGGTCCATACGAAGTATGGAGACAATGGGGTGTATCCGAGGATGTGCTTTGCGCCGGAAACGACCAAGTATTGAAATTCTTGGAAGATGTTTATGGTGAATTGATTGAAATCTTCCCATCACAATATATTCATGTAGGGGGCGACGAATGCCCGAAAGTAAGATGGGAAAAATGTCCGAAGTGCCAGGCACGTATCAAAGCATTGGGATTGAAGTCAGATCAGAGCCACAGCAAAGAAGAACGTTTGCAGAGCTTTGTCATCAACCATATTGAGAAATTCCTGAACGACCACGGACGTCAAATCATCGGTTGGGATGAAATCCTCGAAGGCGGACTTGCTCCGAATGCTACCGTGATGTCATGGCGTGGTGAGAAAGGTGGTATCGAAGCTGCGAAGCAGAAACACGATGTCATCATGACACCGAACACCTATCTGTATTTCGACTACTACCAAGCTAAAGACGTAGAAAACGAACCGTTCGGTATCGGTGGTTATCTGCCGATGGAAAGAGTGTATAGCTACGAGCCGATGCCGGCTTCTCTTACTCCGGAAGAACAGAAATACATCAAGGGAGTGCAAGCCAACCTCTGGACAGAATACATCGCTACCTTCCCGCATGCACAATACATGGTATTGCCTCGTTGGGCTGCTTTGTGTGAAATTCAGTGGTCCAGCCCCGAAAAGAAAAACTATGCCAACTTCCTGTCCCGTCTTCCACAACTGATTAAGTGGTACGATGCAGAAGGATACAATTACGCTAAACACGTATTTGACGTACAAGCCGAGTTTGACCCGAATCCGGCAGAAGGAACAATGGACGTTACCCTGTCTACCATCGACGGTGCCCCTGTTTACTATACATTAGACGGCACAGAACCTACTGCCGCTTCCCCCGTTTACGAAGGAGTATTGAAAATCAAGGAAAATGTAACCCTGTCCGCCAAAGCCATTCGTCCCAACGGCGAAAGCAAGACAGTGACAGAGAAGATTGATTTCAGCAAATCCAGCATGAAGCCGATTGTAGCCAATCAGCCTATCAATGAACAATACCTGTTCAAAGGAGCTTCCACTTTGATAGATGGTCTGAAAGGAAATAGCAGCTATAAGTCAGGCCGTTGGATCGCTTTCAACGGAAACGACATGGATATGACTATCGACCTCCAGCAACCTACTGAAATCTCAAGCGTGGCAATCTCTACCAATGTAGCAAAAGGGGACTGGGTATTTGATGCCAGAAACCTGTCCGTAGAAACTTCAGATGATGGCAAGACCTTCAAAAAGATTGCTTCCGAAGAATATCCGGAGATGAAAGAGACAGACAAAGACGGAATCGTTGAGCACAAACTAACCTTTGCTCCTGTGACCACCCAATACGTGAGAGTCATTGCTTCACCGGAGAAATCACTTCCGGCATGGCATGGAGGAAAAGGTAAAAACGCATTTTTATTTGTAGACGAAATCAAAATTGATTAATGAATATAAGAAAAGAATACCCTAAAGTTTGTCTTTTCTTATGGATATTGGGGATGTGCTTCCATGCACATCCCATTCTGGCACAGTCCGTCATACCTGTCCCATTAAAAATGGAGCAGGGGACGGGCTCTTTTTTACTGTCAGAAAAGACTAAACTTTATACAAACCTGCAAGGTGGAGAAGCGGAACTCTGGGAGAATTACCTGAAAGCATTACCTGTTCAGCTGAAAGAAGCGAGAATGAAAGACAGGAAACAGATGCTTTTCTTATTGATAACCCCCAAGACCCCCCAATTGCCATCACCGGAAAGCTATACACTCTCCGTTACCTCTCAACGAATCGAGATCCGGGCAACTTCGGGAGCCGGATTATTCTATGGAATGCAAACCCTGTTACAGCTGATGCAACCGGCAAGCACAGGCAGCTATTCCGTACCCTCTGTCGAGATAGAAGACACCCCTCGTTTTGCTTATCGCGGACTGATGCTGGACGTATCCCGTCATTTCTCTACCAAAGAGTTTATAAAGAAGCAGATAGACGCATTGGCATATTACAAAATCAACCGTTTGCACCTGCACCTGACCGATGCGGCAGGCTGGCGGCTTGAAATCAAGAAATACCCTTTACTGACCGATTTTGCAGCCTGGCGTACAGACCCCACCTGGAAGAAATGGTGGAACGGCGGACGTAAATACCTCCGTTATGATGAACCCGGAGCTTCCGGCGGCTATTACACCCAGGACGATATTCGTGAAATACTGGAATATGCCCGTCAGCATTACATCACGGTGATTCCGGAGATTGAAATGCCTTCCCATTCGGAAGAAGTGCTGGCTGCCTACCCGCAGCTATCCTGTTCGGGAGAACCTTACAAGAACTCCGATTTCTGTGTCGGTAATGAAGAAACTTTCACCTTTCTGGAGAATGTACTGACGGAAGTCATGGAACTTTTCCCTTCCGAATACATTCATGTAGGAGGTGATGAGGCCGGCAAATCGGCTTGGAAGACCTGTCCGAAATGTCAGAAGAGAATGAAAGACGAGCATCTGGCCAATGTAGACGAGCTGCAAAGCTATCTGATACACCGTATCGAAAAGTTCCTCAACAATCACGGACGCCGTCTCTTGGGATGGGACGAGATTCTGCAAGGAGGTATCGCGCCCAATGCAACCGTTATGTCGTGGCGTGGAGAAGAGGGTGGTATTGCTGCCGTCACCTCCGGCCATCATGCCATCATGACACCGGGTGCATACTGTTATCTGGACAGCTATCAGGACGCCCCGTACTCCCAGCCGGAAGCTATCGGTGGCTACCTGCCATTGAAGAAAGTATATGCCTACGATCCTGTCCCCGCTTCCTTAACTGCGGAGCAGGCAAAGTTAGTCTATGGTGTGCAGGGTAACCTATGGGTGGAATATATCCCCACTCCCGAACACGTGGAATATATGATTTATCCCCGTATGCTGGCATTGGCGGAAGTAGCCTGGTCGGCTCCGGAACGTAAGTCGTGGCCCGATTTCCATACCCGCGCACTGTCAGCAGTGGCCGATTTACAGAAAAAAGGATACCATCCTTTCGATTTGAGCAAAGAAATCGGCAGCCGTCCCGAATCTCTTCAACCAGTCAGCCATTTGGCGCTCGGTAAAAAAGTGACCTATAACTCCTCCTATAGCCCCCATTATCCCGCACAAGGCAACACAGCCCTGACAGACGGCATACGTGGTGACTGGACTTACGGTGATGGTTCATGGCAAGGATTTATCTCGGACAACCGTCTCGATGTGACGATTGATATGGAAAAAGAAACCCCTATCCATTCCATCACCGCCGCTTTTATGCAAGTGGTCGGCGCGGAAGTATTCCTGCCGGAGACAGTGATTATTTCCATTTCCGATGATGGAATTAACTTCACGGAGTTGCAAAAACAACACTTTGAAGTGAGCAAAGAAACCCCTATCCGGTTTACGGATATTTCATGGCAGGGAGAAGCCAAAGGAAGATACGTACGTTACCAGGCACAGGCCGGAAGCGAATTCGGAGGGTGGATATTTACGGATGAGATAATCGTGAAATAGACATTGTCAATATCATTTATGAATAAAAGAGGGAATCTATTCAACCAGATTCTCTCTTTTTTTGTTATATTTGTATTATTACCTTAAAAACTAAGAATATGGTACAACACGCTAGACTCATTTTCTACACCCTTCTTCTTCTGGTAATCCCGTGCGAGAGCACCTTGGCGCAGAAGATTCCCGTCACGCCCATAGACTCATTGATAACTGTTGGATATGCCACCGGAAGTTTGAAAACCCTCTCCGGTTCCGTAGAGAAGATTACGGAGACACAGATGAATAAAGACCAGATAACGAACCCTTTGGAAGCAATCCGCGGACGTGTGCCGGGCTTGACTATCCAACGCGGGTCAAATGGTCCGGCAGCCTTGGATGCAGTACGCCTGCGGGGAACTACCTCACTGACCAGTGGCAATGACCCTTTGATAATCGTCGACGGAGTATTTGGTGACTTGAGTATGCTCACCTCCATTTACCCTACGGATATTGAGAGCTTCACCATTCTGAAAGACGCTTCCGAAACCGCACAATACGGTTCACGAGGAGCTTCCGGTGTGATCGAGGTCACCACTAAAAAAGGAATGAGCGGCAGAACACAGGTAGCCTACAACGGTAGCTTCGGAATTTCCACCGTCTACAAGAATCTGAAAATGCTGTCCGGCGATGAGTACCGCCGTGTCGCCTCGGAACGCGGGATTTCCATTCTGGATAAAGGAAATAACACCGATTTTCAGAAAGAGATTGAACAGACAGGACTACAACAAAACCATCACATCGCCTTTTATGGCGGTTCCAGTGAGTCCAGCTATCGCGTTTCTCTTGGTTTCATGGATCGTCAGGGAGTGATTCTGAATGAAGACATGAAAAACTTCACTTCGAATATGAACATGAATCAGAAAATGTTCGACGGCTTCCTGAACTGCGAGCTGGGAATGTTCGGTTCCATTCAGAAGAATCATAATCTGGTGGATTATCAGAAAACGTTCTATTCGGCAGCCACATTCAACCCCACCTATCCCAACCATAAAGACCCCGTCACCAATTCTTGGGATGGAATAACGACCGCCAGTCAAATCACCAATCCATTGGCATGGATGGAAGTGCAGGACGATGATGCCACTTCGCACATCAGCACGCATGCCCGTCTGACTTTCAATCTACTGGAAGGGCTGAAACTTAACCTCTTCGGTGCCTATACCTATAATATCGTGGAAAATTCGCAATACCTCCCCACCTCCGTCTGGGCGAACGGCCAGGCTTACAAAGGAACCAAAAAGCGAGAATCCTTGCTGGGCAACATGATGCTGACCTATAAGAAAAACTGGAAAAAACATTTCTTTGACGTGTTGGCACTTGCCGAACTTCAAAAAGAAACCTACACGGGATATTATACAACAGTAAGCAATTTCAGCACCGACAAATTCGGGTATAATAATCTTCAGGCAGGCGCACTCCGTTTGTGGGAAGGCACTAATTCTTACTACGACCAACCCCGTCTGGCATCCTTCATGGGACGTTTCAACTATACATACGCCGACCGCTACGTACTGACGCTGAACGCCCGTACAGATGCTTCCTCCAAATTCGGGGCGAACCACAAATGGGGATTCTTCCCCTCCGCATCTGCCGCATGGGTGATTAGTGAAGAAGAATTTATGAAGCAGTTGCCGATGGTGGATAATCTGAAATTCCGTATTGGCTACGGTCTGGCAGGTAATCAGAGTGGGATTGACTCATACACTACATTGAACCTTGTAAAGCCGAACGGTGTAGTCCCCGTCGGAAACTCCGCCGTCGTATCTTTAGGAGACTTACGGAACACGAATCCCGACCTGAAATGGGAAGTGAAACATACCTTTAATACCGGTATCGACGTAGCTCTTTTCGGCAACCGCCTGCTGCTTTCCGCCAACTATTACAACTCCCGAACCACAGACATGCTTTACCTTTACAACGTAAGCGTACCGCCTTTCACCTATAACACCTTGCTTGCCAACATCGGTTCCATGCGCAACTGGGGTACGGAAATCGCCATCGGCATCACCCCCTTGAAGACCAAGGATATGGAACTGAATATCAATGCCAATATCACTTTCCAGCGCAACAAACTGCTCTCATTAAGCGGTATGTACAACGGCGAAATGCTTTCTGCTCCCGAATATAAAAGTCTTGCTGGCCTCGACGGAGCCGGCTTTCATGGAGGATACAACCACATCGTATATCAGATGGTGGGTCAACCGTTGGGCGTGTTCTATCTTCCCCACAGTACGGGACTGGAATCCGACGGAAACGGCGGATACACCTATGGCATCGCCGATCTGAATGGCGGAGGTGTCAGCCTTGAAGATGGTGAAGACCGCTACGTGGCAGGACAAGCCGTACCTAAAACGATTCTTGGCTCCAACATCAGTTTCCGCTACAAGCGTTTCGACCTGTCTTTGCAGGTTAACGGAGCTTTCGGACATAAAATTTACAACGGAACCTCCCTGACCTATATGAACATGAATATATTTCCCGACTATAACGTAATGAAGAAAGCCCCGAAACAGAACATCAAGGATCAAACCGCCACCGACTATTGGTTGGAAAAGGGAGATTATGTCAACTTCGACTATGTGACGCTGGGTTGGAACGTGCCGATTGAGAAAGTGCAGAAACTGAAGAAATATGTCCGCTCCCTGCGTCTGGCATTTACAGTCAACAACCTGGCAACCATTTCCGGTTATTCGGGACTTTCACCCATGATTAACAGTTCAACAGTGAACTCCACTTTAGGCGTGGATGATAAACGGGGATATCCGTTGGCGCGGACGTACACACTGGGATTGAGTATTAACTTTTAATGGAGGAGGAGATGATGAAACAATATATGAAAAATAAAAGTCTTTTTTTGCAGAAAGAAGAACTGCTTTCAAGGATAGCGGAACTGTTTTCAAAGAAGATCTTACGTCCTTCGGGAGTGCTGGTATTCCTTCTTATAACGTGCCTGGGTTTATTCTCATGTAGTAAGTTTTTGGAGGAAAATCCGAAAGATAAGTTACCCGAAGATGACGTTTACAATACAATCTCGGAAGTATATCTCAATGCAGTAGCTTCGCTTTATACATACGTAGGCGGTTATAGTGATAGTCAGGGATTGCAGGGAACGGGTAGGGGAGTCTACGACCTGAACACCTTTACCTCCGACGAAGCCATTATCCCCACCCGTGGAGGTGACTGGTATGACGGTGGTTTTTGGCAAGGACTTTACCTGCACGATTGGGGAATAGAGAATGATGCCATTCAGGCTACATGGGAATATCTCTATAAAGTCGTCATGTTAAGTAACAAATCACTGGAACGGATAGACAAATTCGCCGAAACTCATTCCGCTACGGAACTGCCGGCATACCGTGCCGAAGTACGTGCCATGCGGGCTATGTATTATTATTACCTGATGGATTTGTTCGGACGCATCCCGCTAGTTCAATCCTCTTCCGTAGCAATGAAAGATGTAGTGCAAAGTGAACGAAAAACGGTCTTTGACTTTGTTGTCAAGGAATTGCAAGAGGCGGCTCCTTTGTTGAGCGATGCACATAGCAACCAGTCCGGCCCTTACTATGGCCGTATCACTCGCCCCGTGGTAACTTTCCTACTGGCCAAACTGGCTTTGAACTCCGAAGTTTATACAGACAATGATTGGACGGACGGACAACGCCCGGATGGAAAAAATATAAAGTTCACAGTGAACGGCAGCGAACTAAATGCCTGGGAAACAGTTATCTACTATTGTGACCAACTCAAGACTATGGGCTACAAACTGGAACCGGAATACGAAACGAATTTCTCTATATTCAACGAACCGTCCGTAGAGAATGTCTTCACTATCCCGATGAACAAAACTCTGTACACCAACCAGATGCAATATCTCTTCCGTTCCCGCCACTATAATCACGCCAAGGCTTACGGACTAAGCGGTGAGAACGGTCCCAGCGCCACCATTGAAGCCCTCGAAGCTTTCGGTTATGAAACCGCGGAACAAGATCCCCGTTTTGATATTTGCTATTTTGCAGGAATTGTCCACGACCTGAAAGGAAACATAATCAAACTGGATAATGGAACGGTACTGGAATATCTGCCCTGGAAAGTATCTCTGGATATAACAGATACCCCATACGAACAAACCGCAGGAGCCCGCATGAAAAAGTATGAAGTCGACCCGACTGCCACAAAAGACGGTAAGTTGATGGAGAATGACATTGTATTGTTCCGCTATGCAGACGCTTTGTTGATGAAGAGTGAAGCGAAAGTCCGGAACGGAGCAAACGGAGATGAAGAACTCAATGAAGTTCGTAGCCGTGTCAACGCTTCTCCCCGCACTGCCACTTTAGAGAATATCCTTGCCGAACGTCAGCTGGAACTGGCTTGGGAAGGATGGAGACGACAGGACTTAGTCCGCTTCGGGAAGTTTACAAGAGCTTACAGCAGCCGTCCGCAACTACCGGATGAGGCAAGTGGATATACAACTGTATTCCCTATACCGGAGAAAATACGGGTGATGAATGAGAGGTTGAAACAGAATCCGGGGTATTAGGAAGAAGATAGTAGTAATCAAAATAAAAAATCCTCGATTTTCATCCGGAGAATCGAGGATTTATATTATTTGTTGCAGCACTTGTAGAGATAATAGCTAATGCAGAAATCCATATTATATGTAGTGTGGTTATTACTCGATCCAGTCGAATAACTCAATTAAATCGAATTACCCAATCAAATCGAAATCATATTTTTCAAATTCACTCCCATTGATTATTATAGCAATTTGATGAAGCCCGAGATGGAATTTTCTCGTTGTAACCACACGGAAAGAGTGCTTTCGCGTTATTCGTGTGGTAGAATTCCCGGCATATTCTTTTTCGCTGATTTTATGAACTTTCTTCGTCAGCGTTCCATTTGCTTTTTGGTAATAAATACCATATTCAAGCCGTATTTTGATTGTCTTATTGCTATGATTCAACAAGTTAAAACCAAACTCCAACGAATCCCCGACTTTAACCTTAGGACTTGAAATCTGAAAATCCTCCACACTAATATTATTTCTGATAGAATCAAAGCCAAACAACTCCATCACCTCTGGAATCCCTTGCTTTAAGAGCGTCCGGCAACCGTGTTTAATAATCCAGTCTACCTCTTTCGATTCCCCCTTCCATTTCTTTGCCAAATCAATGACAATTTCCGGATTATCTTTCGCAATATCATTCAAATTATTGGCAACGCTCAACCGTACAAATCTTGCCGGATCATTTTTAAGATTCTCCAAAATAGGAATAATAGGTGTCGGATCTTTCTTCAGATTCGGCAAAGCCATCGCCCAAGGCAAACGCGGACGGCAACCTTCTGACGCAAGCCGCCTTACTCCCCAATGCTCATGTTTCGACCAAACCAACATCTGCTTCATCATTTTATCCGGATATTTTATAATAAAAGGATGAGTCACAAACTCGCAACTTGTGAACTGTGTGATTTTCTCTATCGCCTTGACAGACGTTTCATAATCATCCAACCCATATTGCTCGACATAATTATCCAGAATCGCCCCATACTCCAGCATCAATCCAAACTTCGTATCATCTATCACCGAAAAATCAGGCCGCGTACTTTTTACATGATCCAACAACTCAAGAATCTTAGCGATTGCCTCTTTGTAATCTGCCGGCAAAAACTTTTTCAGAATGGTAGTGATATGTATGCAGCGCTGTTTAAGTTCCCTGCCTTCCCATTCATCATCCATAACTTGAGAAACAAACCCGTGAGCATCAAAATCATCGATAACAAGTTTTAAATCTTTCGTAAATAGGTCGAAAAATTGCTTGTTGTACATATTCTTAAAAGGTTCTGCCATACTTGATTTATATATTTTAGTTAGAGCCCCGACTTATTGGATATATTGTTCAATAATACTATATCTTTCCTTTAAAGAATCAATATGCTTCACCTCTCCCTCGGTCATTCCTTTCATATTAACTCCACATTTCTCGCAAAAGGACGAATCAACAGGATTTTTATGTCCATTTTCGCATATATACTTCTCGCCATTATCTCTTGTAAACACACCGCCTTTTACAACTTCTATTTTTCCCGTATCCGGCAGGCTGTTTAAACACTCTAATATTGTTTTCATCCATTTTAAATCCTTGGCATCATAAGAATTCTTTGTTGCTGACAACAATCTCACCCCTTCGTGGATTTTTCCTTTCACTATTGTTTCATATATAGACTCACCATCAAAAAGACAGCACTCCTTTATTAGAATTCTTATCTTTTTGTGTTCAATATGCTGATAGATAACGGGAATGACGAAATCAGGAGGAGTGGCAGATAAAACCTGTTTGATGTTAGCCGCCTCTTCCGCATAATAATCGAGATCTATGGAGATATATCTTTTTATAAGACTTTCTATTATCTCTGTTTGCGGATATTCCAGTAAAAACTCTACCCATTCGGAAGTCAAAGGTACCGCATCTTTTATTTGAGAAATAATATACCGCCTGTCTATTTCCTTTTGCAAATCAGATTGACTGATGGATGTACGAATGATCTCCTCTTCAGATAATTCTTTATTATTCATTTCAATGATACAGGCCGTTCCGGAAACAGAAACCATAAACATTGATTTATCCTTACCGGAAATTTCATCAAAATCGACTCTGAAACCAACAATCGCATTTGCACCCAAGTTTAATGCTTTTTGTTTCAATGCCTTTGATGCTTCGCCGTATATAATTTCCAATTTTCTTCTATACGAGTCAGAACGTCCACCAAAAAAGTCAGTGAATGATGCAGCAAAATCGGAGAATATATTGGTACCTATCACGATATTGGAACAGATGGTATCTATATATTTTTTTATAGGACAACCCTCTATTGTGTTAGTCGTGGACATGATAAATTCGTTTCTCATAATATGAATTTTAAAGTGTTAGTATTTATTTTATGTCGCTTTACGTCCATTTGTTTGCTACACAAATATATGTCTTTTTTTTAAAAGGACAAGCCCTAAAAACAGAAGTGAGCCACAAAAAAGATTGCAGCTCACTTATACCTTATATATTATAGCAAAAAATTAATCGAAGAAACTCTTGAACTTCTTGAAAATCTTCTCCTTCACCGACGTGTTAGGTTTGAAGTTGTCCGAAGCCTCCATCTTTTCGAGCGTGCTCTTTTCCTCTTTATTGAGCGCTTCCGGCACATAGATACTGATGTTGACGAGTAAATCCCCCGTTCCGTACCCGTTCACATTCGGCAATCCCTTGCCGCGCAAACGAAGCACCTTACCCGGTTGAGTACCCGAATCAATCTTTACTTTCACTTTGCCGTCGATAGTCGGAATTTCCACAGCTCCGCCCAGAGCAGCAGTCGGGAAACTAAGCAACAGATTATAAATCAAATCATTCTCGTCGCGAATCAAGTCCTGATGCGGTTCTTCCTCTACGAGAATCAGCAAGTCGCCTGCCACACCATTGTGTTTGCCGGCATTTCCTTTGCCACCCATAGAAAGCTGCATACCCTCTGCCACTCCGGCAGGGATTTTCACCGACACCACTTCTTCACCGTAAATGATTCCGTCGCCACCACACTTCTTACATTTGTTCTTGATAATCTTACCCTCACCGCCACAAGTAGAACAAGTGACGCGAGTCTGCATAGTGCCCAGAATAGTCTGCTGGTTACGGATCACGGAGCCGCTACCCTTACAAGTAGGACAAGTCTCCGAACCGCCGTCACCTTCGGCACCCGTGCCATGACACTGGTCACACGGCACATATTTTTTGAGTTTAAATTTCTTTTCTACTCCGGTAGAGATCTCCTTCAACGTCAGCTTCACTTTCACACGAAGGTCACTGCCGCGATACCGGCGTTGCTGTGAACCGCCACCGCCAAATCCGCTAAACCCTCCGAAGCCTCCCCCGAAACCGCCGCCGCGGCCACCGAAGATGTCGCCAAACATAGAGAAAATGTCATCCATCGACATCCCCTCGCCACCGAAACCACCGAACGGACCGCCATTGCCTGCCGCACCGCTCACTCCCGCATGACCGAACTGATCGTAACGCGAACGCTTTTCCGGGTTACTCAACACGTCATAAGCCTCGGCCGCCTCCTTAAATTTCTCTTCCGCCTCCTTATCCCCCGGATTCTTGTCAGGGTGATACTGGATTGCTTTCTTACGGTACGCTTTCTTAATCTCCTCTACTGTGGCTGTCTTCGTCACCTCCAATATTTCGTAATAGTCTCTTTTTTCTGCCATGCTTCTTTAAAAATTATGAGTTTTATGGGTTGCGAATCCTTATTCCCCTACTACCACTTTGGCGTGGCGCAACACTTTGTCGTTCAGTGTATACCCCGTCTGCACACAATCCAGAATCTTACCTTTTTGTGCTTCCGACGGTGCGGGGATTACCGCGATGGCTTCATGGAAATCAGTATCCAGCGGTTGGTCTTTCGTCTCGATGACTTTCACACCATTTTGAGCCAGAACAGCCATAAATTTATTGTAAATCAGTTCCACCCCTTCTTTTACGGCATTGACATCCGTTGCCGTTTCCATCGTCTTGATGGCACGTTCGAAATCGTCCACTACCGGAAGAATACTGCCAAGACTCTTTTCGCCACCATTCAGGATCAGTTCGGCCTTCTCCTTTAAAGTGCGTTTACGATAATTGTCGAACTCGGCAGACAAGCGCAGATATTTATCCTTTTGCTCTTCAAGCGCTTCTTGAGCCTTTTCCAGTTCCTTTTCCAACTCCTCTTCATGAGTCAGCGGAGCGGTTCCCTCTGCTTGTTCGTTTTGCGGTTGGTCTTCCGCAGGATTGTGAGTTTCCTCCACATTCAGTTCCTCTTCCTTCACTTTTTTTTCTTTCGGATCCATCTTGGTATTTACTATTTTATTATTTACTATTTAGAAACACACGTTATCTATGCAAGATACCGCTTATAAACATACCGGACTGACCGGATGTCACAGATTTCGTCTGCAAAAACTTTGCCAAGTTGGCCGTTTTGCCAAAAAACGCAGCAAAGGTAACACTTTTATGTCAGATTGGCACATATCAGATAGCTCATAATTCATTTTAAATGTCTACCTTTGCACGCTCAAATAGTAAATAGTAACTAGTAAAATAGTAAATAATAAGATGATTACAGTTTCGAACGTATCGGTTCAGTTTGGTAAAAGAGTGTTATTTAATGACGTAAACCTGAAGTTTACGAGTGGTAATTGTTATGGTATTATCGGTGCGAACGGTGCGGGAAAATCTACGTTTCTTCGTACGATTTACGGAGATTTGGACCCGACAACAGGTACGATTGCGCTCGGACCGGGCGAACGTCTCTCGGTGTTGAGTCAGGACCACTTCAAGTGGGACTCATATACTGTCATGGATACCGTCATGATGGGACATACCGTGTTGTGGGACATCATGAAGCAGCGCGAAGAATTGTATGCAAAAGAAGATTTCACAGACGAAGACGGACTGAAAGTATCCGAATTGGAAGAAAAATTTGCCGAGTTGGACGGATGGAATGCGGAAAGCGACGCAGCCATGCTATTGAGCGGACTGGGCGTGAAAGAAGATAAGCATTACGTATTGATGGGTGAATTGAGTGGTAAGGAAAAAGTACGTGTCATGCTGGCGCAGGCATTGTACGGAAATCCGGACAACCTCTTGCTCGATGAGCCTACCAATGACTTGGATATGGAAACAGTGACCTGGTTGGAAGAATATCTTGCCAACTTCGAGCATACCGTATTGGTGGTAAGCCACGACCGTCACTTCCTCGACTCTGTATGTACACACACCGTAGACATCGACTACGGAAAAATCAATATGTTTGCCGGTAACTATAGTTTCTGGTACGAATCCAGCCAATTGGCTCTCCGTCAGCAACAGAACCAGAAGGCGAAGGCTGAAGAGAAGAAGAAAGAACTCGAAGAGTTTATCCGCCGTTTCAGCGCGAACGTAGCGAAGAGCAAGCAGACAACGAGCCGTAAGAAGATGTTGGAGAAACTGAACGTAGAAGAAATCAAACCTTCTTCACGTAAGTATCCGGGCATCATCTTCACTCCCGAACGCGAGCCGGGCAACCAGATTCTGGAAGTTTCCGGATTGAGCAAGAAGACGGAAGAAGGCGTAGTGCTCTTCAACGACGTGAACTTCAACGTAGAGAAAGGTGACAAGGTGGTATTCCTGTCACGCAATCCGCGCGCGATGACTGCTTTCTTCGAAATTATCAACGGAAACATGAAACCCGATGCAGGTACTTTCAACTGGGGGGTAACCATCACCACTGCTTACCTGCCGCTGGATAACACTGATTTCTTCAATTCCGACCTGAACCTGGTAGATTGGTTGAGCCAGTTTGGAGAAGGCAACGAGGTATATATGAAAGGCTTCCTCGGCCGTATGCTTTTCTCCGGCGAAGAGGTATTGAAGAAAGTAAGCGTACTCTCCGGAGGTGAGAAGATGCGTTGTATGATTGCCCGTATGCAGCTGCGCAATGCCAACTGCCTCATTCTGGACACTCCGACCAACCATCTGGACTTGGAATCTATCCAGGCATTCAACAACAACCTGAAGACGTACAAAGGAAATATCCTCTTCTCGTCTCATGACCACGAATTTATTCAGACCGTTGCCAACCGCATCATCGAACTGACACCGAACGGTATCATCGACAAGATGATGGAATATGACGAATATATCACTTCCGACCATATTAAGGAATTGCGGGCGAAGATGTACGGAGACAAATAAGTGACCGGACGAATAAAAGCCCCTGACTCCCATACATGAAGTCTGATGAATAACCAATTTAACAGCAACCTGTTCTCAACAATGGGTTGCTGTTCTTTTTAGCACTATGGAAATAAAATATTTTGAAAACAGAGAAGATTGGCGAAAATGGCTGGCGGACAACTTTGAAAATGCCAGTGACGTTTGGTTTGTATTCCCCTCCAAATCTTCGGGCAAAAAAAGTGTTACATACAACGACGCTGTCGAGGAAGCCCTTTGCTTCGGATGGATCGACAGCACCATAAAGGCGCTCGACAAAGAACATAAAATCCAGCATTTCACACCCAGAAACCCTAAAAGTTCCTACTCGCAAGCCAACAAAGAGAGACTGAAATGGTTGCTGGAACATAATATGATTCACCCTGATAGGGAAGATAATATACGAAAAGTATTGTCAGCCCCTTTTGTCTTCCCGAATGATATTATCGGAAAACTGAAAGAGGATAAAACTGTATGGGAGAATTACCAACAATTTTCTAATGCGTATAGACGTATCCGAATTGCATACATTGAAGCTGCCAGAAAGCGGCCGGAAGAATTTGAAAAGCGATTGAACAACTTTATCAATAAAACGAAGGAAAATAAAATGATAAAAGGATTTGGGGGAATTGAAAAATACTACTAATCCCTATGTCTGTAATTGTAACTTTGATTGTAATAACAGGACAGAAGCATTATGCGCATAATTGATATTCAATTCTCTTTCTCGAACGTAGTTATTTTTCTGCCCTTCACCTTTCTTCCAGATTCCTGATAAATAGTGTGTTTACGGGTGAAGGGGCGCTCTTACACCGTCTTTTTACCGTGTAAGCGTCTCCGCGATTCTATCTTGTCGCCCTTTTTTCATTCTTATATTTTT
>NZ_QVLZ01000041.1:0-59863 GCF_003435205.1 Bacteroides sp. AF32-8BH
CATAGTATGCGAAAGCATTTCTCTTGATAATATTTTACTTTGGATAATAGTGTTTATCGCGAGTCGTGATAAGCACTATTATCAGGAAGATAATATTGAGGTGGGTAGCCCATTGAAATGTAATGTAGTCGTAAATCATCATGTTGAATTGTCAGAGGAAGAAAAGAAAGCGGCTCGTGAGGCTGCTATCAAAAAATTGCAGGAGGAAGAATTGGCAAAGTTGAAGAAGCGTCAACAAGCTAAACGTGAGAACAACACCGAAGTACAAACCCAGTTAACTCTTTTTTGATATGAAACCCAAGACAAAATTACAAATGGAAATCGTGAATGGGAGCAGGAAGTTAGCTCCCGTTTCAGAGGCTCAAAAGCGTTATGCCTATAAACATTGCTTTGTGCATTATTTCAAGCGTGATGCAAAGGGGAATTGCTTTTGTTTGGATTGTGGGCATACATGGCGGGATAAGGAAGATAAGAAAAACTGTAAATGTCCTCATTGCGGTATGAACCTGAAATTGGAGAATAGCAGGAAAAGGACGGCTGTATATAAAGAATATTTTTGTGTGATTACTACATACAAGCAATATCAAGTTATCCGTTTTTTTATGGTGGACTGCCGGCTGAAAAAAGGGTCTCCGGCTAATTACTTTATAATTGAGGCGGTACAGTGTTGGATGAATAAAGAGGGCAAGACAGAAACGCTGTCTTTGCTGCGGGGCATGTCTATATTTTATTACGATGCATGGATATATGGAAGTTCTTTGGAATTGCGTAAGCGGAATGTGCATCATGACCGTATTTATGATATTTGCCCGGCAGTTATCTATCCGAGAATGAAAGTGATACCCGAACTTACGAGGAATGGATTTAAGGGTGCCTTTTATGATATTTGTCCGAGTTCCTTCTTTATGACATTATTAACTGATAATCGGATGGAGATATTATATAAGGCAGGGCAAATGAATTTGTTCTTGAGATTTTTAGAGAGAAAATACGGTATAGATAAGTATTGGACGTATGTAAAAATCTGTTTAAGACATGACTATGTGATACATGATGCGGACTTGTGGCTGGACTATGTGGATATGCTGATAGAAAATAAATTGGATGCGAGAAATCCTCATTATTTGTGTCCGTTGAATGTAGAAGAAGCGCATGATTGGGTGATGGGGAAATGTAAGAAAAAATATTCTGAAAAGGATGAAAAAGACTATATTGCTGCCAAATCACGTTTCTTTAATCTTTCGTTTGCGGATGGAAATATTATGGTTCGGGTATTGGAAAGCCTTTCGGACTTTTACAAAGAGGGAAAGTTGCTGCATCATTGTGTATTCAGCAACGCCTATTATAAGAGAGAAGATTCGTTGATAATGTCGGCAACGGTGGATGGAAGGCGCATGGAAACGGTGGAGTTTTCACTTAGCAGGATGGAGGTGTGCCAGTGTCGTGGAAAGTCTAACCAATTATCAGCCTATCATGACCGGATTCTGAATTTGGTACGGGATAATATACCGTTGATAAGGGAAAGGATGGTAGTGTAATGAATAGCCCACACATCTAAATGTGTGGGAGTTCTTTTTTGGAAGACGCCCAAAAAAGAACCCCAAAAAACGTTGTCGCTACACATCGTTACGCTCGGATTATTTGCTTGTCGGCTTTAGTTTGCCGATACATTTTTCCATGTCGGGGGACAATAGGAAAGAAGCCGTCTTTTTCTGCTGCACCCCTGAGTGTGGCTGGACGATGGCATACCTGCATTTTAATATCTTGCCGATAACTTCCGTACTGTCACGGTGCAGGTACATGGCTTTCATGGCATCCGTTGCTTTCAGGCTTTTTTCGGCTTCCATATAGGCGGAAAAGGACGGTTTGAATAAGGCACGGGGACTTTCCGCTTTCTGTATGACAGCGGATAATTGTGCGCTTTTGTTGTTCAGGTAGCACAGGCTGTCCGATACGGTGACGTCTTCTGTTTCCAACACTTCCAGTAGTTCGAACTTTAAATCCGTCCAGGTGCCGTGAGAATCTGTCTGAACCCATTCCGCAATGGCCTTCTCATAGCCGGGTTTGCTGCATGAGGAAAAGGCAATGAGCAGCATACAAAAAAATAAATGCTTGATATTCATATTGATCTGATTTTATAGGTTGTCGTATTATGTGATGGAGCAAATCTATGAGGTTACTGGCCGTCCTCCGTGGAGGAACAGATGCCACACGAGATTTTCAGATCATCGTTCCAATCCTTGTTTTCCGAAAGTTCGACGTTCTTCAGTTTCCGTACCTTGTTGCGGAGTTCATCGTTACTCAGGCTCTCGACATCAGTCGTATCGCCATGAAAGTAACGATGCAGCCATAGAGTGTACTTGTGCCCTTGTTTGTCGTTGTCAAAGATGCTCCGGAGCTCCTTTACCTGGTTCTTGTCAAGAATCAGGCGTAATAGCCTCATTTGTCCTTCCGTGAATGTCCCTTCCGTAGATACATATACAAGATTGAGGTCGTTTCCGGAATGGCGTAATTGATAGTGGGAGATACAGTCTATAAATGACTCCCCAATGTAGAGAATGTCTATCGGGCGGCTTTTGTCATGGTTGCTGGTCGCCAGACAGTCGAACTTGCCACCGATAATCCCTTTGAATGTTTCATTTCGTTGAGAAATGGCTTGCACACCGTTTTCATTGTACATCTTGATGCACACGTTGCGGTAAACACTCCCTTTGTTCTTTACCTCACGGATAAAGAAAGTGTCTTTGAAGAACCGGCTTTCAATGCTTTCTTTCAGGATACCTCTTTTCTGGAGATAATTGCCCTTGTAGGGTTGTAGCTGGCTCAAGTAGAATTGAAGTTCGTCCGCTCTCATGCTTGTGTTACCTACTTCATACCGGCTTTTTTCAGGTGTCGTGATGCGGTTGGTGTTGATGTAGTTCTGAAGGATCTCCCCCACCTCGCGCAAGGACGGCATTTTTCCGGTTGTTTCAAATAGATGTTCCTGCATCAGATCCATGATACTGCGGCCACGCACGCTGTCACTATGCACGTCCCAATAGGTGTATTGGTTCTGCGAGTTCCGCTTGATGACGATGGTATGCGTTCCGTTGCTCATTTTGGGACAGGAGTTGGAAGAGCCTTCCACGATTTTCCATCCTAGTTCCAGCAGGAAATCGGGCAGAGAAATGGTTGTTTTTATCTGATTGAAATCGACTTTCATAACGTTGACTGGATTAGTTGAATCTCATTTTATCTGAGCTTAGATTATAAATGAGAAAGATTATCTTTCATAAAGATAAGAAATATCATCTAAATATGGAAGAGAAAGTATATGTTTTTTGATTCGTCTGCATTTTTATTTCAAGGTACTGTAAACCAAATCAACAGTAGTGTCTATACCGGGAACGGCCTCCAACTGTTTGCTCTGGTTGAATACGCTTTCCCCGTCTTTTTTTATCTGCATGGTGATGATAGCACTCTCTTTTGAATAGAGAATGCCTTGCACGGTAATTTGGCTGACAGGCTTTTCCGTGCTGTATTCCGCTTTATCGGTGAAACTCTCATCTACGGAAGCTGCGGAGGTACCGGTGCGTTCGTTCCTGAATCTCACGCCGTCAAGATTATATATATGCACACTGCCTTTGGGTGAGGAACCGGTTACGGCTACGGTGATGTGATACATGCCGGCTTTGTCTGTTTCCGATTGGATTTCCTCTTTGTTGCATGAAGCGGCCAATAAGCAGGCTGCCGCTAATAATGAATGAATTTTTCTCATGGTAGGATTCTTTTGTTGAATGTTATCGGATGATTTTTTGTTCTGTCTTGTGTGTCCCGGTTGGCGGAACTGCTGACTTTTCTTTTAATTTGTCCTCTATCTTTTTGAGGATGGCGTTGACATCTTCAATGATTTTGATGTAGTTCTGCTGGATAATCTCTTCCAGGATTTCCAGTTCCATCTCTTCTTTGCCGTTGCCCAGTTTGACCGGTAAGGAGAAACGGGGTATCTCCTTCTCTTCAAAACGGCACATATCCATCTGCACGCTGAAGAATGGCGGCTTGCCTCCGGCAATCTTGCCAATGAAGTGTCCGGCTGCTTGTCCGGCAATGTCCCTTGCCTTTAAGACTTTTTCTTTTTGCAGGCTCTCCGTGACACTGTTATTGCCACCGGCTTGGTGTGAATAAGATTCTTGCGCTTCTTTCTTCTCCCCAAGCAAGTTCTCGATGTCTTTGGCGGTCTTCTCATTTCCGGTCATACCGTAAGCCTGCGTTCCGCAGGAGGCTTTCAGGATGTTGGCACTTTTCTCTCCATAGTCCCTGACCGCTTGGTTGAAGTCCTGAACGGCGAGAATGGTAGCGACATTGTGCTTCCGGGCGGTTCCGATGAAAGTGTCAATGCCTTGCAACAGGATGGTCGGAAATTCATCTACCATGAATATGCTGGTCGCTTTGCCGGGATTGTTCATCTGTGACATCAAGACGCTGCCGATGCAGGAAATAGCAGGGGAAACGGCTTCCTTGATGGTGGGCGCATTGCCTACGCATAACAGCGTTGGGTGTTCCTTGTTGGTTATATCCAAAGAGAACTCTTCTTCGGGAAGTGGCGACAACACCCAGAAGATGTATTTGTTGTTCAGGAGTACCAACGGAGTCTGTGCGGATGATACGGCTCCGGCTGTCTGCTGTTGTGCACCCAGTTTCCAGGCGGTCAGCATGGAGGACATGTTCAATGCGATTTCAGGATCTTCCGACAGCCAGTGGAATACTAGGTTGCTGTCAGAAAGAGCAAGGGCTATCACATGGGGCAGCGTACAGATACCAAGCTTCCTTTCCTTGAAACATTTATAGGCGATTGAATAGACGTAGTTGATGGCATTGTTGGCCCAAAAGTCGGTCTTTTCCTTCCAGCTTGCTTCCAGATTCTTCATCAGTGTCATGATGATATTGCGGATGAATAGCGATTCGTTTCCCTTTGACATGTATTGCGGAGAAAGTACGTTCACCCTGACCGTGCGTGACATATCCACAAAGTTGATATAGGCGAAACGGGGTGTTTCCATCCCCTTGTTCCGGAAATGTTCGATGCTTCCGTATGCGATACGTGAGAGGATGGGTGACTTGTCCTTGGTGGGATCACCCTCCCAATCGTACACGAATCCGGCATAGTTGCGCTCGGCGCACTGGTAGATGATTCCCTTGATCCAGCTCTCTGATTTACCGCTTCCCGGACCGCCGTCGATATAGACATTCTGCTGCGGCTTATGGATGACCAGCGGCCCGGAGGCGGTTTCAAAGCGGAAGTAGAAAGCCGATTCTTCCCGGCTTAACCCGAAAATGCTATCATCGGATTGGGCATGACGCCGGATGAAATAAGGCAGAGTCTTGATGACAAGCAGCGTGTACGCTACGAATAGAATGGGAAATACAAATAGGTTATACCACGCTGATAACCGGCTGAATCCGACAACCAGCATGGATGCCGTAACCAGTGTCATACTGGTGTAAACCCATTTCTTGTTTTCGTCTTTCACTTTGCCAACCGGAAAGAGAAAAGCGAGGCCTCCGATCAGGATAACGTAGAGAAACCGGAATAGGATATCCTTCTCCATCAGCCTTTCCCACATGGCCGGATTACGTAGTGGAGCGTATAATCCCGTAACGATAGCCCACTGAAACAGTACGGCTGTCCCGATGAGCGTGGATAGCAGGATCAGGATGAATGACAGGTCTTTCTTCTCTCTTTCCATGGCCGTTGCTGTTATTGGGGTTGTCCGGATGCCGTTCCGTCACCGCTCTCTTTTTTCTCTGCCTTTCCCAGTAACTCAATGCGTGAGACGGTCAGGCTGACGGATGGGATGTGGCTACCGTCATCCTTCTGGAATACATCGGCATACACATCGCCGCAGACATATACCTGTGTCCCTTTTTTCAGATACTCAAAGACTTTACTCTCGTAATTCACGAAACAGCATACCCATAGGGTCTGTTCCTCGTTGTTCACGTTCTTGTACTTGGTGGATACATGGAAGTTGAATCCTTTTCCGTTCTTGTTCTGCCGGGCATCCGCACCGACATAACCGATAATTTGTCCTGTAAACATAATGATGGTTTTTAAAAGTTTATAATCCGAGCTGTGGCTCATTCATATTTTTCATGGCTGGCTCCGCTTCCATGGAAGGCAGCGAAATGCCGAAAGTGCTGTGTAGCGTTTCAAGGTTGTCGGCTGTAGGATGGTTTGCCGCAACACTTTCCAATAACCGTGATGAAGGGGTAAAACCTTCGTTTTTCATCTGCTCCAATACCGGACGGTTGTCTTGCAGGACGGCCTGCGTGAACCGTTCCTCCGGTGTGAGGTACTGTTCCATCCGTGCGGTATGTTCCTGAATCATATTGCTGGCTTTTCCTACATCGGCAAGGATGTTGTAGATGAATTTGGGATCTTCTTTCAAGGCTCCCAGCCAGTTTTTTAGATACATGGCATTTTCTTCCCGGATATGGGTGGATATTCCCAGGCTTTGCCCGACGGTAGCGGAGGTGAGTTCGGCAACCAGTTCCTCTTTGGCATATTGCTTGTCTCCGAAAATCACGCCTTTTTCCCGGTTCAGATGCTCAGGTTCTCCAGTCGAGTGCGCCATCTCATGCAGTAGTGTGGAGTAGAAATTCTCTCCGTCCTTAAACTGCCCCTTCAGGGGTACGACGATATGGTTATCTTCTCCCCTTGCATGGTAAGCACTATTTCCTTCCTTGGAATAAATGGGGCAGATCCATTGCTGTTCCCGTACCATCGCATCAATCAGAGGCACGGTGAGCATCCCTTGCTCGTCCTTGATGGCCGGTATCTTGAATTGCTCCTTCAATGCTTCCCATTTCTCCGGTTTCGTTTCCTGAAGATTGGTCTGCTGTACGTTGAACACATTGTATGTCTTCAGAAACGGCGTGACCTTATATTCCTGCTGCTCGTTTTTATCCAGGTTCTTATATACGTCGAAAGGTATTTTCTTTCCGTTCTTGTCTCTTACTGAGAAATTCCAGTAAATGACTGGGAATGACTTTTCTCCTTTCAGTATGTTAAGGCCGTTGTCTTTGGCTTGCATGAAGGTCATATAGACCGGCAGGCTGTACTGCTCTTTTTCCGAAAGTAGAAACAACATGAAGGAATTTACTCCGTTGTAGGTTCTTCCCTCGATATTTTGCGGAAGTCCCCCACCCTTTATCCCGAACCAAGGCTTTTGCCAGTTGTCTTCCACCTGCTTTATCTTTTCGATCATCAGTTCGGCGAAACGCTGTAATGCTTTATCACTTGCTGTATCCATGATTTATTGGTATAGATTTCTGTTCTCGTAATCAAGCAGCCATTCTCTGGCCGTTTGGTTGTTTGTCTCTTGCTGCTTGGCAGCCATCTCTTCTTGATAGGCTTGTGCAAGCTCTTCCTGTGCAAGTAGAAACTCTAAGTCACTGATTTCTCCTGCAATGTTTTTCTGTACTAATTCATCGTAATCCATAATTCCTGATTTTTTAGGTTATAAGTCATTGAAAGCCCGGTTGATGGTGCTGGCTATCGGACGGGCCATTTCCTTGCTGTTGTCGGGTTTGGGTGTGCTGGCCAGTTTGACATCTCCCAGTGTCTTTGTGCTGCCTTCCATCCCGAAAATCTTTTGTACGGCTATCAGTGTGTTGGCTTGCACACCCGTTTCACGCATCCGGGTAAGGTCTTCTTGAGTGAGCCGGTACCCTTCTTTCTGTATCTCTTGGATGACATGAAAGTTGTCGGTCTGTGCGGCATCCAACAGACGTGCGGCCTGCCTTTCATGTTCGCCCTGTTCTTCCGGCTTGGTGCCGAACAGCTGGATGACTTCATGGGTTTGCCTTTCATCCAGACCGTGTTCCTTACCGATTCCTTTGATAAACTCTTCACTGGGTTTATATCCTTCCTCTTTGAGCTTCCCGATTTTTTCAAAGTCATGTTTGCCCACCGCTTCCTTAAACTCGGCTTCCATATTGCGCCCCTCTTCGTGTTTTTGCTCTTTTGCAGCTTCTATGTTGGCCGCATGGGCTTCCAGTTTGGGGGTCATGGCCTTGATCAGCTCTTGTGCCTTGCCGGGAGTGATACTCTGTATGTTCTGTATCATGACTCCTTTCCTGTCATCCGTCAGTTGGATGTCGGCAATGAAGTAGCCTTCCGGACTGTGCAGCAGCTTGTTCTCCAGTGCATGGCCGTTGGCGAGCAGGTATTTGTCGGCTTTGGTTAACTTGTAGCCGCCATATTCGCTGGTCTGCCCGATGATGTCGGGAATCTTGATTTCCTGGTTGGTGCGCAGGATGACGGAGTTCAGATCCCGGTCAACTTGCAGCAGGATGTCCTTCTTATTTACGGTGATGGGTACGATGTCACCGGCAAGCAGCTGTTCTTTCTCTTTCTTGCCCAACTTCTTTCCCAGCACCTTGTCCGGGATAACCAACGCCTCTTTGCGGTAGAATACGGAGATTCCGTCATCGTTGAAACGGAGCTTCCCCGGTTTGCCGTGTATCTCCATCAAATCAGACATGACACCCTTTTCCAGCTTGGTGCCTTTCCCGTCGAGGATGTTCCCTTGCTTGTAGGCGTATTCATAGAGCGACTGTCCGGTGTAGCATACCTTCAGGCGATGGTCGATGACGGTAAAGCCGTCCTTGTCATGTCCCTTCAGGTTCTCCCACCGCTTGATGCTGATGCCATCCTTCTCCAGCTCGGCGACATATTTAGGATCATTGGCACGTTCCTTGTCAAAAAGGGCGGATACACGTTCTTTTGATTGGTCACGAAGGCTTTCATCGTACTTTGCTCCGGCTTTTTCCCTGATTTCGCTTACGCTCATGCTCAGCTCTTCCCCGTCTTTGCGGAACCGGAAATATCCGTCCCGGTATTCGGTCTGATAGCCCAGTGATTCGGCGATGCCGCCGAACTGTCCCACGTTGTCGAACATATAGGTGTCTAATGCTTCTCTCAGTTTCATGGCTGTGGCTTGTATAAGGGTTCTGCGGAAAGGATGTATTCGTTCAACACGGCCAGCTTGATGTGCCGCCCGCCGTTTCGCTCGTAAATCTCGATCTCGAATACCTTATCATCGGGTATCGTGAATTTGTCGAAACCAAGTATCAGCCGGTTCCGGCTCTTGCCCTTGATTTTCGTATCAAAATCTTTCTGATAGATAGGTTCGATGGTCGTTTCTTGCTGGATGGCGTTCTTGCTCTTCTTTTGGTCACGCTGGAAACATTTGACAAACTCGATGTCGTAGTCGATGTATGATTTGTTTTTCAGGTCAAAGATGAAAAACATGAAGTCCTCATGCACATACAGATTGGCCATTGACAACTCAAACTTGTTCTCGATGACCCCCAGGCTGTAGATGTTGCGCTTCTTGGTGCGCAGCTCTTGGATGCATCTTTCCATTTCCTCGCTGTTCACATCCACATGGGCGGTATATTTGCGCTGGTCATCAAAATTGTAGGTGAATACGGAGGTATTGCCCCGTTTGATGGTGATGTGGTAAGTGTTCATGGCCTTATCCACCACAAACAGGTTGGAATATGCCACGGCATCTTTGGCGGTTGATACTTTCAACTGGTTGTTGTAGGCGGCCAGAGTGAAGGACACCTCGTTGCCGGGCGTTCCGTAAGCGATGTCCTCCGGAAAGAAGAACTCGGCCAGATGGAGGTCGCTGACTTCTGCCTGATAGTCATGGTGCTGCCATTTCCCGTTGTCCTCGTAAATGTTCGGGTACGAATCCGTGCCGCCTTCGGGAAGGTAGCGGATGTGATAGGTGTAAACGCTTCCGTCGATGCAGACTACGGTCAGGTTGGTCTCTTCGGTGAATCCTTCCGCTTGCGCCGAGAGCCTGACGATATGGGGCGCCTCTTCTACCCGGCTGGCCATGACAAGCTCCTGTTCGCCGATGGCGATATCAGATACTTGCACAGGAAATACCAGGTGTTTCACACAGTCGAAAGAGATAAAGATGTCTTTTTGGCTGATGGCTTGTTTCCGGGGAGTGCCGTTTTCCTGAGCGAAGAGCGGCAGACTGCACACAAAGCAGTAAAACAGTAGATAAATATATTTCTTCATGTTGTCGATATGTTAAACGGTTCTTGAAAAAAAGGCGGTGAATACGGTAATGCCCCATAGAAGAAGCAGGGTAATGCCGAAAGAAACGGTCAGCGGACGGATTTCTTTAAAGGCTCGTCCGTTCCGGCGTGATACGTAGATCCGATAGCCGAAAAAGACCGCTGACAGCGCAAGCAGGTAATTGAGAATGTCTATCATAATTTGTCTATCAATGTTTGAAGGGGATGATTTTTCTTGTTCGTTTTCTCTTGTTCCATTTGCTCATAGAGCTTCTGTAACTCCGCTTGCACGGCTTGCCTACGCAACTTCGATTCCTGACTCTCTTCTTGGATATACATTTCGTAGTTGGACTTGAGATGTACCTTCACTTGTGAGAGGCTCATGTTCAAGATTTGCTTGGCTACCTGGGTGGTGGCGTTGACTACGCTGGTCACTTCGCTGGCCATCGTGCCGATGGAAGAGAGCGGCATGTCAATGTTCTGTACAAGACCTTGTTCCATACGCTTGGCTGCACTGGCTTTCAGGTTATTGGGCAGGTTCAAACCTTCCATGGCATCATTGTCGAAGACAACCACCGATACGGGATTGAGGTTGTCTCCTACCTTCAGGTTGCTGACTACCACATCGAGGCGGTTGGCTCCCAAAGTGGCGATACCGTAAAACAGCGTGTTGGCCGGTATCTTCATGCCGGATAGGGTTACGTCCTGAAGCAACCGCATCCGTACCGTACTGCCCGTGACTACGGTCTGGTCGCCGTGGATGCAAGCCCTGAAGAGGTTGCTGTTTCCCGGTGCGGAGGTCGGTTGGCGGCGTACCCGCTTGCCGTTTTCGGCATGGTAGATCGGGCCTTTTTGCATCAGGCTGTCGGCGGATGGATGGCCGGAAGGGTTGGCAGCGGCTTTCTCCGTTTTTCCCTCTTGGTCATAATTGACAATCCGTTCATACATGCGCTTGCGGTATTTGTCGGATTCTTCCAGTTCCTTGCGGATGCGTGAGTTCTTCTTGGCTTCCCGGATAATCTCGTTGAGCGCCTGCTCGTCCTCCAGTCCGTCCAGTTGGCTTTCCAGCTGATGAGAGAAGCGTCCGTTCCGGCCACCTCCGTATTCTGCCATGACTTCGCTGTACGGATCGTTCTGCATACGGCGGATGCGCTCCAGTGTGGCACGGTCATACCGCTCCTGCTGGTTTTGCAGCTCGAAGTAAAAATCAGATCCTTTGACCTGAGACTCTTTCAGGATGCGTGCCTTCTCCTGCTCTTCCAGTTTGTCCTGCTTATAGGCTTCCATCTTGTCGTTCACCTTGTCGGCCATTTCCGACTGTGGTTCCAAAAAGGCTTGCGAGGCGGCCTGTCTGTCACTCCCTGACGGCACGTTCCCGTCCTCACGGATGAAGAATACATAAAGGAAGAGGATGCCCAGGATTACCGGGATGGCCATCAACAGCTTGTTCTTGTCTTTGATAAGTTTATTCGGTTCCATGGTCGGTTGGTTTAGAGGTTTCTGACTGGTTTTCATTCTTGCCCGGAGAAGCTGCCTGCGATGTGTTGGTGCCGTTGCTTTCCACGGGTTCGGAATAGCGGACAATCCAATCTTCTATCTTGGCTCCGTGCGCATTTTCCTCGCTGCGGGACAGCATATCATAGATGGTGAACTCCGCTTCGATATTACGTGAGATGCTTCCCCGTGCCCGGTACCCGGTCTGCGTGAAGATTATCTTTCCGGAAACGGGTATCGTTTGTGTGTTAATCTCTACATCCTTGATGCGTACCCCGTAACGGATATTCTTTTGTATGAGTGAGTTCAGCATATTCACATCGTTGTACTCGTTCAACAGCTCCTTCCCCTTGTTGCCTATGAGGTTGAGCGCAAGCGAAATGTTCTTCTCGTAGCTGCTCTCGTCAAAGGCATACCAGTGGGTTACGAAGGTCTTTACATGGTTCATGTATTCGTATTGCCGCATATCGCTGGCAGACAGGCTGCTTGCCTCATAGACTTCTCCCTGCCTGTCGATGACGAGAGCCTGGCCGTATGCTTTTTCTATTTTGTTGATAAGGAAGATGATACTGCTGGCAAAAGCGATAGTCAGAATGATGCAGTACCCGGCTGAAAGCCGGATAGTCAGCTTGACCGCATCATCTGCTCCTTTGAATTTCATCAGATTCATAGTTCTATTTTTTATTGTTGTCGTTTATGAAACTTGCCCCGATAGAGGCGGCACCGCCTACGTTGGTCAGCTTGCCGCCTGCCGCTGCGCCTCCCATCAGGGCGATGGTGGCCGCCGTGGTGACGATTGACACGGTTTTCGAAATGATTTTCCCGGCATCGCTGTGTCCTACGATTTTGGAGGATAGCCAGAAACAGCTGCAATAAGCACCAATCAGGGCGAGATCCATTCCTAAATATTGTATCTGCTGCGTAGCTGCGTCCACCATGTCGGCACTTTCCGTATAGATGGCCTTGAAGGTCTGCCATATGATTTGGTTCAGAATATTGATGACGGTGAATACCATACAGGCGGAGCAGAGCGTACCGAACCAGATACTCAACTGTTTCTGAAAGACCGGCAACATGCTTACGGCAAAGACAAACGGGCCGAGAATGACCAGTAGCTTGACAATGACCACGCCGATACCCAAGATGACTACTTGTATGATTCCTACCAATAGGGCGGAAATGCCATGAAGCACAAGGGTGGCGAGGTTGGCGGGGTTGAGCAGCTGCACAATCTTCTCCACGCTGGAGCGTACACCGGTCATTTCGTCCTCTTCCATCTTTTTATCCAGTTCGTGCTGCATGGCGCCGGTGCTGTCTTCTCCGGCTGCTACCTCCGACTGGAGGCTGTGTTTGTCGTATTCGGCAATCATCTCTCCTTGTTCGATGGCTGATTGTGCCATGAACTGGGCAAATTCCTGCGCACGCTCGGAGGTCAGCGAGGTGGCTTCGTTGATTACTTCCATCGTGCCTACGATGGTTTGGGCGATGGGGGTGTATATGCTTAGGCAGAAGAACAGTACCAGGCAACGGGCGATTTCCATCATGTCGGGAAATTTGTCCTCATTCGGGCTTAACAGCTGGCTGGCTCCGTGATAGAGATAGTTGTATGCTAGGTTGCAGATAAAGCAGATGACACCAACACCGAAGGCGATGACTGTCATTTGCGAAACGAGTTCCATCGTCAGACCGTCCGTGATCTGAAGTCCCCAGAGAAAATTATCTTGATTCATAACGCTTTAATTGGTGTGTCGTGTGAAAGCGGCCAACCGTCCCTGGTAATAGGTCTTCCGGTTATGCCCCTTCATGGATTTGTAAATGACCGTGGAACGCACGGATTCGTTAAACTCACGCATCTCTTCGGCGGCTTTTTCCACCGATTCCTTCACCTGCTCGATAAAGGACATGCGCCCTTCCGAGTTCATCGAGAAGTAACTGGTCACGGTGGCCACCTTGAACAGCAGGTCGGTACTCAGGCTCAGATTGACGGTCACACGCTGAAAGTTGAGAAATTTCAGGCAGTGGTAATTCGATCCTACGTTCAGGTAAAAGCTGTAGTCGCTGCTCAGGCAGGCTACGTCGTCCAGCAGGTCGGCAAGCTCTTTCAATGATTTGAGTTCCTTCAACTGGTCGATCTTTTGCAGGCCGAGCCGCAGTTCCTGGGCATCGATCATTTCATTGATTTGTGTAACCCATTTCTTGACATTGGCGATCCATTCCGTTGAGTTCAGCAGGGTGTGGCCGGGATCATGCACGACGAACTGGGCATGAACACTGCCGGTTCCCATCAGCCCTATCGAGGCGGCAAGTCCGAGTATGAGAATGATTCTTTTCATGACGGTTATTTGTTGGTGATGAATAATAGGGTGAATATGACACATACCAGCCAGGCTGTCAGATAGCTCTTGGCATTTTCCTTTTTCGTGGCGAGTGCCCATACCACGAAAATGAGCGCAACGCCCAAAAGTGCGGCGGCAATGCTTCCGGCAAGATTGTATGCGCTGCCGTTGAAGTCGGTTGACCAGCCTAGAAGGGCGGTCAGCCCTTGGGTGGCGTCATCCATACTTTTTCCTCCTTTCCTCCAGATAGCGGTTGATGGCCGTATAGGTCGAGCCGCTTTCGTTGAACAACTGCTTCAGTCGTACTACTGTCGCCTGGCGCGAATCGAAGGCTACGGCGGCGAAGTCGGACACCTCGTTGCGGAAGATGAAGGCATCGTTCGACATCTTGATGAAAAACTCTCTCCAGCGTTCCGTGCGCTGCAACGACTCGATCATATAGGCCTCTTCGTCCGTGATGGAAAGCACGGCTTTCACTTCCGGCAGGTTCTGCCGGTGTTCTGAATGGTCGAGGATAATCTTGGTCGCGCAGTTGATGATGATGGAGTCCTTGATACTGGACGGCATGTTTTTCAAAAACAGGATGTTCTGTGCGGCCAGCGTGATGCTTCCCTCCTTTTTACGGAAGGTTCGGTACAGGTAGGCGATGAAGTCTCCGAATTTCTCGTCTTGCAGGAAGTCGAGTGCTTCGTCGATGATTAGCTCTTTGGCAAACCCCTGGCGTTTCTTGATTTTATCCACGATCATTTGCAGGGTGATGATGGCAACGAGTGGAAAGTACTCTTTCTTAGAGGCATCTTCCATATCGAAGGCTATCAGCCGGTCATGCACGATATCCACGTTCTCGGTAGCGTTCAGCAGGAATGACAGCTCTCCGTCCGTATAGGGTTCCAGTAAAAGCAACAGCTCCTCTATCTCGAATTTCTGTTTCTCAAACTCGGTCATCCGTTTGCTGAACACTTCCTTCAGATAAGCCCGGTAAGTTATCAGCGTCGGGAAGATACGCTCATGCTTCTCTCCTATTGAAGAATTGTTCACATAGTCGTAAAATCCGATGACGGATTTCCTGAGAATGGCGTTTTCGGCAGGCAGCATGGGTTCACGTACCTTCCAAATGTAGCTGATAATGGCGACGATGGTCTTTATCTGGTCATCGGCAGACTCGGCATCCGTGGTGTCGATGTACAGGTATTTGCCGTTCTTGTCACGGTCACACAAGAAGGGGTTGAACGCAAATTTCTTCTGCTCGGTAGAGTCGAAGTATTTGCCCCGGTTCAAGGCTATCATCGAGCGGTAAGAGCCGCCGATGTCAATGATCATCACATCCCGGCCCAGCTCATAGCTTTGCAGGATGTAATTGTTCAGCCAGAAAGATTTACCGGAACCGGACGGGCCGATAACGATGCGGTTCTTGTTGTTCAGCGCCGGATAATCCCAGAGGTTTATCTTGGCGGGAGTACCGAAACGGTCATGGTAGATATGCCCTTTCTCGTCCGAAAGGTACATCCCCTCTTTTTGCAGATAGCAGATGGCCTGCTTGGTCGTGTTGACGAAGCCCCGGTAATTGGCCCTGGCATTGCCGGGTATGTTGCAGAAGAACAGGTTGCACAGCTCGGCGTTCTCCACATAGCACGAACTTTGGTTCATAAAGCTGAAGCCTTGCTGTACCAGTGCGGTTTTCCGCATGAGCGAGGTGCGGTCTGTATCGTTCAGCACGACATTGAAGGCGGTATAGGCGGTCTGGTAGTCGAACTGGGTAATCTCATCGCAGAAGGCTGCCTGCTCGCGTTGCTTCTCTGCCGCCGGAGGGTAGAAGTTGGTGATGTAGTTCAGCGCGTCTTTCTCCGCACCGATGGCCGTTACGGTGGCATCTGGATCGGTTATCTCTATCACGATGTTTACGATGTGGTTGAACGGCAGGCCAAGTCCTACGGGGTACAGCATCGAGCATTTGCTCCGTATGCTGTCCGGTATCTCTATGTTTCCCCCGTATGCCTTCGACTTGCCGGTGTGCGGCACGGCCAGTTCCTGAAGATGCTCGCCTTCGTTGGTCAGCGAAAGGATGGAAACGTGCTGCTGCCCTATTTTCATGCTTCCGCTTTCACTGACAGCCATAGGGTTGACGCTCTTCTGCGTGGCATCGTTTTCCGGTGTCTCGTAAGAGAGGTTGACGTAGTCGTAGATGGCGTTGTTCAGTTCCGTATCATCCATCTTGCGTATCTCAAACTGCTGGATGGACGACAAACCGTTCTCAAAGTTCATCAGAAAGGCTTCCATTTCTGTCAGCCGTTGCTGATATTCCTTATAAGGTTGCTTGAACGGGTAGTGCAGCTTTCGCATCAGCGAGGTGCCCGATGCGCTTTTGCGTATCTTACCGTTTCGGCTGCCGTTCGTGAACGTCACATACAGGTTGGTGTAACTGTTCAGTATCTCCTTGCCGTTGAAATGACGGTTGTTCTCCGCTATCAGGGCATTGGAAGAGTATTCTGCATGATGGTATCGCCCCGTATAGTAGAAATTCTGCTGATGGATGACCGTGCCTGCCGGAAGCAGCTTCAAAAGAGCCTCCAACCGCTCATGGATGTATTGCGCCTCGCTTTCCGACAAGGTGAACACTTCGGGCAGAAGCAGCCGGTAGCCGACGGTGATGTCACCGTTCCCGTTGATGACGGCGTTCTCCGTGATGGTCTGGATAGGCAAGACACTTTCCAGATCCACGGATTTGTCCTTCACCTCTATCTCTGTCTGCCGGATATACAGCAGAGCAATCAGCAGGCACAGCGCACAGATTAGCAGGGATATGAGTATGATGATTCCTATCATGGTTGCTGTTTTAGGATGAATTTGAAAATCTGCCGTTTGTCCGTTATCTGCCGGGGGGTGGCGTTCTTGATCCGGAGGCCGGTCAGGTAGTCCGGGTTACCGGCCTTGTGTTCCTTTTTCAAGGTTTGGAACAGCAGACCGGATAGAAACAGAATGGCGGAAATGATTCCGATGATGAGTATCGGGTGCAGCTGCTTGAATATGCTCACGATGATGATGATGGCCGTCAGCAGCATGAAGATGGCGAACTGTCCCGATGACAGACCGAAGAACTTGATCGGCTTGTTGATTTTACGCATGGTTCTCATGGCTCTTCGTTTTTAGATAATCAGGAAGGCTACCATGATGACTACCACGGCGATGATCCAGCCGAGCAGGTATTCCTTGGCATGGGGATTGTTCGTGGCAAGCGAATAGATGACAAAGACCAGAGCGATGCCGAGTACCGCCGCCAAAATGTATTTGGCTACGTCCAGAATGGTGTCCGCACCCTCTTTGGCTTTGTCTGTCACTTCGGATAGGCTGTTAATCTTCAGGCCGCTTTGTGCCTCCGCCACTTGTGCCGTTCCCAACAGCGTGAAGAATATGAGAAAGGTGAAGATAACCTTTCCATAGCGGTTAATGACTTGGTTCGCTTTTTCTCTTACATTTTCGATTGCTTTCATTTTGTTCCTATTTTTTAATTAAACATGAATCGTTTTCAGTCTCTCCCATTGCACATCCTTATACTTGATGGATATGGGCTCTTCTTTCGGCTGTTCCGGCAGTGGTTTGCCTGAGTAGTAGTAGGCTCTTCCATGCAGGTACATATCGGCTATCTCGGCAGCCAATTCCTCTTCTTCCAGCTCAGGCTGAAATACCACGCAGATGACCGGACAGGCTCTCTCCTGCCCTTCCTTGCGCACCGCCTCCCTTATCGGCTTCTCTTTCTCCTTTCCGGAAGAAAGTGCTTTCTTCTTTTTCCGAAAGTAAAAGTGAAGCGTGACACAGGCGAGTATGGCAACCAGTATCAAATCCACTACGTTCATAAGAGTTGCCAGATAATGAGCCAAGTGACCAATGCCGTGATATAGGTGATGATGGCCTCTTTGGTGCGCTCGTGGTTGCTTATCAGCTTTTTAAGTACCGCTAGTCCGGCACATAGAAAGCCTACCCCTATCAGCATGGCGCCTATTTCACGGTATAAGGAGATCAGGCCGGATACATTTGTATCGGCTAACAATATGATAATAAGCATGGTGATATGATTTGTCGGTTAGTAGAGCAGTATCTTTATTCCTACGTTCCAGACAGTGTTCCACTTGTCAATGGATAGGGGATTCCAATGTTGTTGTATGCGGGCAAGCAATGCCGTTCGGGGCAGGATGAATACTTCCAGTTCCGTTTCCAGTTTCGGGCCGATGATGAAGTTGTATTCCTTATCGGGGTGGCGGACGTATTCTGTACCGATGAATCCTCCCAGGCCGATGCCCCAGTAAACGGATTTCAGGTTGCAGGCCAGGGTTCTGTAATAACCGCCGTCCACAAAAAAGTCCTTACCCTTGTCATGTATCGTTTCGGGAATCGTTTCTTCCGGGTTCAAGGTAGAGACTTGCGGTAGGTTGGCTGTATATTCGTAAGGTTTCTCAAAATAGCTAAACCCGGCTTTCCAATAGCTTGTCCGGTTGATGTATCTGGAAAAGGACAGGTTGTAATAGTTGCCTGCATTGCCGAACAGGTTAGTGCCGTAGTTCAATTCAAGTGCCGGGATGTTCTCATAATGGCGTTGCGCAAAAGCGCTTACGGTGCATAACAGCAGGCTAAGGCTGATAGCAGTCAGTCTGATGTGTTCCATGGGAATTACTCTTTAGGTTATTAATGTTATATATTTTTCTATTTGTCTCATACGGTGTTTCCAATTTACGCGGATTCCTGTCGGCAGAACCGAATCAAGGTGCTTATCGCGTTGTTTTCGCTCCAAACATATAGATTATATACGGGAGGACAAATTTTATGAAGGGCTTTTAAAGGGCCTTTCGTGTTTATTTAATGTGCATTAAAAAATACATGTGCCGTAAACCGGCAGGTGTGGAATAATTCTACAGAAAAAAGCCGGATAGGATTAGTTGTGTAAAACTGTCCTGCCCGGCTTATAGGGTTTGGTTTATATGCGCTTTCGGATGTTGCTCAATGCTTGTGGCGTGATGCCGATATAACTTGCTATGTCTTTTAAGGGTATTGAACGTAACAGCCATTTTTCATTGGCCAAAAGCGCTTTGTAACGCGCTTCGGCATCCAGTGTGTAAAACTCCTCTTCCCTTATTATTTTGCGGTTGATGGATCTTACCAAATGTATTCTGGCCAGCTTGTTGAAATTGATGGATAACTCATATAGCTGATGAAGATCTTTTTTGGGCAATCTCCAGATCTTGCATGGCTCCAATGCCTTGATATTGTAGTGGGCATGGTGTTCTTCATGTGAAAGGAAAAAATTGATGAACTCTTTGGCTTGGATAAACCGTGCTGAAATCTCTCTATTCTCTTTGTCCGGAAACCATAACCGGACGATGCCGGATTCCAGATAATAGAGGTAGCATACTTCCTCGCCCCTGGTGACGAGGTGTTCTCCCTTTTTGATATGGATAAGCTCGAAATGAGCATCAAGATACGCCTTTTCTTCGTCTGTCATCCGCACGTGAAGATGGGCGCCCATTACCATGAGCGTCTCATCTATCAGGGTGGCAATTGTTTGAACCATTGAATTTGTTTTATGTTTATATAAGGGTACGGAAACGTACCCTCTAACATGGACGTGGCGTTCCAACAACAAAGGCACGCCCCGTACCAGTTTCATACTGGTACAGGCATGCGCCTGTTGTTGTTAATTCCTTAACGATAGATGCCACTCTTTTGTTAGACAGACGGACGTATGTAAAAAGCGGGCTGCCAATTTTCTGACAATCCGCTGCAAAGATACTATTTTATGGTTTTTGTTCCAACTTTTAGGGATTTAAGTTGACGGCAAGGTCTTCTGGACGAATGCCTACTACCTTTATATAGATATCCCGGTAGATGTTCTCCTTAATCTCCTTGTCCTCTTCAGAATAAAGCCATGCGGTAAATTCATGATAATATTCGCCGGTTCCCAATTTAAAGAAATCCTTATATTGATAATGTCTGCTCACGGGAATGCCTTTCTTGTTTAACAAGAAGCATGATTTAAGCGCATCGTGATATTGCGAGGTCAGTATCGCCTTTATCTTTTCGTCGAAATATTCCAATGTTTCCTGGTCAAAGAAAAACTGTACGGTGTAGGGCCACTTCTCCCCTTTTCCTTTGATGTACTGGTATTGGAATTTGGTTCTCTCCAGCTTTTTGTTGATACCGTTTAAGATGCTGGTCACCTTCTTCTTCCGGTCATGGTTGTCCTTTACCGTTACATCAAATTCCTTGGCAAGTTGGTCAACCGTAACGGTGAAATAAGGTGCTTGTCCTTGGTCAATCTTATACTTGATCAGGTAAATCATTTTCGCCAGGTTCAGATAAAACTTGCGGTAGCCTTTGCGGTTGGGCAGGTTACGGTAGTCTTTCAGTTCCAGCAGATTGTATTCGGTAAGCAAAGTATTCATCAGATCTTTGCTCAGATGCACGTTGTAATTCCGCTTGGTGCGCTTTTTCGTGCCGAAGTTATCCTTTATCTCAAAGCGGTCCAGTATTTGAATGAACTTATATTGCGTCTTGCCGTTCATGGCGTATGCTACACTGAGGTTGGATGTCCCTAAACGGTATAACGCCGCTTCAAAGGTGTTCTCTATCGGATGCTCTATCTTTTGGCCGTTCTGTTCGGTGATATATACCGGACGTTGGTTGCTGAACAGGAAATCAAGCTGCTTCTCGGTCAGTTTTCGTTGCAACTTGGTTCGTTCATACCCCATGACCTCACAAAAATCGTTGATGGAGAACCAGCAGTCGCCGAACAGATCTTTCATTTGTGAAGATGCCACGTAAATGATAATGTCAGACATGACAGTGCCGCCTGCATCAAATAGAACTTCCAATACTTTCGTGTTGGAAGACTCGCTGAGAGTCCTGGGGACTCTGCTCAACTCTTTTTGTGTATTACTTTCCTTCATAGGCGGACACTTGTTGTTTACTGATGCAAAGATACGTTTTTTTACGGAGATAGTGAATCTAACTCCCTATAAATGAAGATTCCAAAGCATTTTTTTCGTGCTGTTTCTTGATTTAGTTGTGTAAAAGTGTCCCGACTACGGCTGTTTCCGATCCCCCAGTTGTGTAAAAGTGTCCCGAATGGCCGGTTTAGTTGTGCAGAAGTGTCCCGGATTCCTGATTTAGTTGTGTAAAAGTGTCCCGAATGCAGATTCTAGTTGTGTAAAAGTATCCCGACTTTCCTGTTCAGTTGTGCAGAAGTGTCCCGAATAGTCGGTTAGTTGTGCAGAAGTGTCCCGGTTACGAGAAGATGCCAGTAAGTGCTAACTTGCAATAATATAGTTGATTATACGGAAAACCTCCCTTATTAGTTGTGTAAAAGTGTCCCACAAATACTTAAATCCCTAAAAACCTAAATAAAACGAAGAAATGATTTTGTTACCGTATTCTTACTTTCGGAAAAAATTTTGAGGTGGAAACAAGTAGAGGTTTGAATTCTTTAACATATTGTCCAGGATAATAGGCAAAGGGATTTTTCCGCAGTTGTGTAAAAGTGTCCCGGTTCAATGCCGGCCTTCACTAAAACGGTGTGCAAAAATAACGCCTGCCCGACGGATGCAGTCGAACAGGCGTATATATTTTTCCGAAAGTAGAATCAGATGCTCATATACTTCTTCAGTATCGCTTGAATCTCCTTGTTATGGCTGGTCAATATGTCTTCAAGAATGTTGTTTGCGATGTTGTGCATTCCTAATCCAGTGGCCATAGCAATCTGCTTCAGCTTTCTGTGGGTTTCGCTGGATATCCGGATTACTTCGGTGTTCTTTAATTTTCGCTCTTCCAGATATTCCGAGAATTTTTTTCCGCAGACTTTGCTTTCTTCTGTTTTTGGAGAAGACTGCACGGAAGGTTTGGATTCCGGCTTTTCCATTTGTTCCGGCTGAGGTTCTTGGACGGTTTCTTTGACTGGAGCCGATTCTTTCACCTCTTCATGGATGGGGTGCTCAATCGCAGGTTGGGGGATAGTGCTTTCCGCAACACTTCCGATCTGCTGGATTTCCTGCTCTTTCTTACTGGCGCTTTGCAGCAAGAGTTTTCTCATGGCGGCTGATGATGTCCTTTCTTTGTTGGTTGCCATAGCTTTATTCTCCTATATGGTTACAGATTAATTCCAATACCTCTTCACAGAAAGCATCACAGGGATGATGGTACGCTTTACTCAGCGTACTTAAATTGCGTTGATAGTCAACCCTTGAATCCTTGATGTAGTTTTGCATCAACTCGAAAGGCAAGGTTTTTTTATTTTTCAAAATTTCTTTGAACTCCAGCACATTCGGAAGAACACGGTTCATAACACCACGCACGGTAGTCTTTTTACCAATCTTTCGACGGCTTTCGATAATCCCTTCATAGATGTTATAGTAAAAGGTCAATGTAGGTCTTAAATCGGTCTGGTTCGGTTCGAAGGGAATGATGATCACGTCAACGAAGTGCAGCGTTTCAACTACACCGTTTTGTTTCAGGTTACCCGGAAAATCGACAAGTATAATGTCGTAATTGTCCTGAAGGAAATCCAGTTGGTTGATGAACTCTGAGGAAGAGATATTGATAACCTCATATTCTTCTTCCTTTTTCATGATTCCGTCCTCGGCTTCGTCCTCACGTAATTTTCCGATAGTGTTCTGCATGTCGTCGATATCCACCACGGCAATGGATAAGCCCCCCTCTTCGTTTGACTGCGAATGAATATAACCTGCAAACAAAGCTGTCAGCGTAGACTTCCCTACCCCGCCCTTGGGATTCTCAAAAGCTACGACTACTCCTGGTAATATTTGTCCCATAATGTACGTTTTTAAGTATGTGCGCAAATATATAAATAATAAATTAAATAATTGCATACTTTTATAATTAATTTATTATACACTTTTTTACTTAATTGTATAAGTAATTACATATATAAATATAAATATAAATATGTACATACTTAATCTTATAATTAAGTATGTATGTTCATACTTTGTAATAATATAATTAGTAATTATGTATTTTGTAACTAATGGCTTTCCGTTCGCCTGTTACAATGTGCGTAGTTACTTTGTAACAAAGTGAGCGGTTAATCTGGATTAAGAAATCAAGACTTTTGTCTGGTTTTGTTTCACAGCTGAGTATTATTGTATATCTTTGCTAATGCAAGGTATGTTTTTGTGGGTACAAAAAACCTTGCGACAGCCGAGCTGCCGACCAATGTTCGTTACACTCACATACTCTGTATATATGAAAGAGAATCGAGATATAAGTATAAAGATCCGCTTGACGGAAGCCGAGAAAGAACAGCTTCTTCAACGTTCAAAGGAAGAGGGAAAATCCCTTTCTTCCTTTATCAGAGAGTCTGCCTTGAAAGGCAGAAGCATATCGAAAACCGATGTGCAAATGATATATGAACTTCGTAAAATAGGAGCCAATATCAACCAGCTTGCCAAACATATCAATACGCTTCCGTCCGATGAAAATATATTGTATTCATTGGATCGGATTAACCAATACCTTTCGGATGTAGAAACCATTAACCGGAAATTGTTATGATAGCCGAGATACAACCTTCTTTCTCATCCCACCTGTCCATGAGCCGGAAAATTGAATACCAGCTTTCCAAGGTCAAGGAAGGAAACGGAAAAGTGCTTTACACCTCCACTGGTGACGAACTGGCCGCCATGCCAGCCTACATGAAACTTATCTCCCAGTTGAATGACCGGGTGAAACTACCTTATGCGGAATTTATTCTGAGCCTCTATCCGGGAGAAAGCCTTTCCGATGAACAGTGGCTTTCTCTTGCCGGGGAATATATCGAGAGGATGGGGTACGGAAAGTCCTGTTATGCCGTTGTCCTAAATACCGACAAGGCACACAGCCATGTGCATGTGCTGCTGACCACAATTGATGAAGAAGGCAAAAGCATTCCTTCCGGAAATAATTACAGCCGTTCCGAAAAGATCTCAAGGGAACTGGAGCAGAAGTACGGTCTGTTGCCTTTGGAAAGGGAAGGAGGCAAGAGAACCACGTTGGGAGAGGCGCAATACCGTAACTATTATTTCGATGCGGCCTTGAAGAAAGCCATGCGTAGTTATAATTACAAGGATAAGGTATCGGCTGTCCTGGAACAATCCGATACATACCGGTCTTTGAATAAACCCTTGCAAGAAATAAAATTGGCCAATGAAGAATGGCGTGTCCTATTGGGGGATGAAAGCTATGACAACCTTTTCGCATTGCTGGAAAAAGGAGGTTTTTTCAACCCCTTGTTCAAGGATGAACTGTTACAACAGCTTGACCGCATCTACTCTTTTTCCGAAAGTACATCCGATTTCCGAAGGAACCTGGAACAAGAAGGATTGTATATGCGTCTGGTCACCAAGAAGGACAAATCCTATTATGTCTATGGCATCAAGGATTCAGGCTTTTACCTGAAGGACGTTTCACTTCCTCAGAAATATCGTTTTGGTAATATTCGTTTTGATGGCCGGGGCATGAGCGCCGATGAACAGAAGCATTATCTCTATGACCATGTGTTTAAGGCATTGAACGCTTCTTTAGGCTATGAGGATTTTAAGAAAAGGTTGGCGGAAGAATCGATCCGTGTGACGGAACATGTAAACAGCAAAGGCGCATACGGGATTTCCTTTTATATGGAAAACGTGGAAAATGCTCATGTCTTTAAAGGTGCGGATCTTTCCCGTAAGCTCACTTATCAGAATATCCAGAAGCATTTCGATGGTGTGGCTGTCGGTCTCTCGCCACATATCGATAGGGTAGGGGAGTTCCGTGAGCGGGTGGATCGTGAGGCTTTCTATATGCAGGGTGGGGGAGTTATGGCCATTCCGGAACTTGACATTACCGGCAGCGGGAAGAAGTCGCAAGAGGATGATCTCATACCGTCCAAAAAGAAACGGAAACGCAAGAGTGGTCCCGATTTCTCATTATGATGAATACTAACTTAATATATTTGCTTTATGAATTATCAGACCGTTTTACAGAATTATCATCCCACTGAACAGGGGGATTTCATGTTGAGATATGAGATAGGTGGCCGGGGATATGTCGTTTACTCACCGGAGAAGGATGCGTTGTCTTGTATTGAATTACATGGCTTTTCCGAGCTTACTCCTTGGCAATTGGCTTTTGTTCTTTCCTTGGATATGCAGCAGATGAAAGAACAGGACGAGCTTTCTCTCTTCGTATGTTGTAAGCGAGAAAAGCTCTTGTCTTATCTTTTCGATGTGGAGGAAAGCGAAACCGTCTTGAAGACAAAGCACGTGTCCGGTTGGCAGGGCTATCTGATGATGGATATCCATAAGCCGGACAGGGTACGGAACGTGTTCCAGTTCCATCCGGAAACGAAAGAAGCCCGTTTGGTCTTTGATAACCGTTTATGTGTCGCTTCCCTTCGTGAGAAAGAAAAAGGAAAGCTCATCCATCTCTGTTGGAGTCCTTCTGTCTTTGCTGCCATCGATAAGGGAGGAGAGCGTACCGCACCGGCTTATCTGTTGGCTTCTGATGCTGCCTTGTTGCATGGGTATGCCATGAAACAGATTGCGGAATGCTTTGCCGGTACACCGGTTGAAGAACGGGTTATCGGTATTCATGTAGGGGATAATGTCTATGAGGCCTTGTCTTTTGTGTGCTATTACGTCCGTAACGTGCAGGATGAATATTTGGTTATTCCTGAGCGGAAAGATGGGATGGTGATTCTTGAAACCCCGAAATGGAATCCGATACGCCAGGCTAACTTCGTGGCTTCACTGAACAAGATGGCGGTTGACCAGGCGAAGAAACGCTATCCGGAAATGGAGGTTCCGAATGAACGGCCATTCACGTGCCTCTCTTTTGCCCGGAAGTCTTTCGTCTATTTCCCGGATCTGAAGGTGTATCAGGAGGTGTTCTTGAAGATGTATTTGGGGTTGGTGAGGTTACAGGAGGTGCATTTGCTGGGGTAAGGAACAATTGCAGTGCTGCTTATAAAATAGTGGCACTACTATTGTTAGAGTACTTCTATCATTCCTTTGGTTACGGCATCGGCCAGTAGTCTTTTTACAATCCTGCCACTGGGAGGATTGGTTATCCCAAGCGTTATCTCAACCCTGTTTGATAGAGGATGATAGTGCAGGTATTGGAGGATTTCATCTTCAATAGTCATGTTATAATTCTTTTATCGGGACAATTTTGCCTGATATTTATGCTTTTGTTTATTGTTCTGTCCCGATAGAGATTATTTTGGATGGACAAAGAAACGCTATCCAGAAATGGAGGTTCCGAATGAACGGCCATTCATGTGCCTTTCTTTTGCTGGAAGTCTTTCGTCTATTTCCCGAGTCTGAAGGTGTATCTGGAGATGTTTTTGAAGATGTATTGGGAATTGGTGAGGTTACAAGAGGCGCATTTGTTGGAATAAGGAAAAGGGTGCATCTAATGCCCAATTTGAAAGGATCACCTGCTACAGATAACTGTAACAGGGATATTATCCTTAAAAAAGTGAGTTAGATACACCATTTTAAAGTGCTTCTGTTATTTCTTTGTTTACGGTGTTGGGGAATAATCTTTTTATTACTCAGTTATAGGGAAAATAGGTCTGATATTTATGTTTGGATTATATACTTTGAGGATAAGTGAAGAAAGATATCTGAAGGTGGATTCTTTTATTTAGAGTTCCTTTTAGAATAAGATTTCGCCAAACAGAAATATATTTAGAATTGTTTCTCATAAACCTCAATGCTGCAACATTGAAGTCCAATCTGTAAGCTTGATATCTTATACATTTATTCTTATTTCCAACTTTTCATATAGCACAACTGCCTTTATCAGAGGCAGATTCTCCTTGCAGAACCATGGAAAATCGATACATCTGAAATCGACATGGCTCTCCTCCAGCAGATTGAGAAAACGGATGTCGTCTATCATCCCTTTTAAGGAAACGAACAGGAGAGGTATCTTTTTTCTTTGGCAAAAAAATAGCGCCTTCTGTAGTTCCGCATATGCGATGGCTTGTTCATCCTTGCTAGTGGAATCATTTCTCTTGTCAAAAAAAGACAACTGGACTTTTAATGAATTATGTTGTTGGAGGTATTCCGCCAGCTGTTGCTGTGCTTCAGGAGAGCTGGCATCTCCATACAGTATTATATCACTATATTGCTTCATATCGGGTATTTGTTCCGGTTGTACGCTCCTTTTTTCCAAAGGCACCCCTGCATATTCTTTCAATAGATGCTGCTTCGTGATCTTTCGGGGTTTCTCAACGGAGTAGAATGCATATCTGAATATAAACTGAGTCCCTTTCTTCTGTACGGATTCCTGTTCCAGGAAAAAAGAATTCAGGCGTATCTTGTTTTCTTGAAGGATATGTTTGGGAATATCTTCCTGATAGATATCGGTCATGTATTGAAGGATGGTCTTTTTCATTAGAAAAATCAATGAAAAGGTTCATTACCAGTATTTATAATAAGTTTTTCCAACCCATTAATTTTTGCGTAATGCTGTTTCTGCGGTTTAGAATCTGAAAACGAAGCTACTTTCGCAAGATCCTGTGTCCGGTATATATACTTACTTACATATGGATAGTGATATTTTATCATTTTACCGGCAAATACATTCCGAATGTTTTCCACATTGAGTACAATCTTGATCTTGTTGATAATAATCAATGCTATAGATTATCATTTCTTTTTCAATATGGATATCAGGTTGCCTAATTGAGGTTCGATAACTTTCTTGTAAACCAACTTCATTCTTTTGTCAGAGGTTTTAACGAAGGATTTTACCATTTATAGTCAAATTGTTCAATGTCTTCTTCTGCAAGTAGATTTCCGGACTGCACCTCGATGAACGTCAATTCAGAGATAGCCCTGACTGCATGTTTAACACCTTTCTTGATTGTAATCGTATCGCCTCTGCTGATAACCGACCTGATATCATCGAGTACCAGTTCTCCCTCGCCGTCGATAAACGTCCAGACTTCATCGCGATGGCGGTGTACCTGATAGCTGATACTCTTACCGGATTTGATTTTCAGTTGCTTGGTAAGTGATTTGTAACCGTCGGAAAACTCGGCGGTATCGACAACTTTGTATTCACCCCAGCGACGTTCTTCGAACATTGGCCGATGTTGTAGGCAGTCAGCGTAAGTTTTGATGTTCTCGCTTTTATCTTTGTCCGAAATTAGGATTCCATCATTTGATGCTGCGATAACTAGATTCCGTGTGCCAATGCACATGATTGGCAGTCCAAGTTCGTTGATGACGTGGGTATTTTCGGATTCTTCATCCATGACAACATTGCCCATGGTGTGTTCCGATAGTTCATCAGTCAACGTATTCCATGTACCAAGGTCTTTCCACTCTCCGGCAAAAGGTACGACGGCTACCGACTGCGCTTTTTCAGCGACTTCGTAGTCAAAACTGATTTTCGGAAATTCCCCATAGCGAGAACGAATTTCTGAAAAAGTGTCGGTTTTGATGTGTCGGGTTACAATATCTGTCATATACCCCAACCGAAAAGCGAATACGCCTCCGTTCCAGAAAGCACCCTCTGAAATAAGTTTCTCGGCAGTTATCATATCTGGCTTTTCCGTAAAGCGTGATACTTGAAATATTCCTTTGTTCTGTACATCATTGACTGGCACTACATATCCGTATTTTGCTGACGGATATGTGGGGTTAATTCCCATCAATACTAGTTCGGCTACATTGTTTTTCACTGCATCCGCTATCCTGCGAATCGTTTCAAAATAACCTGTTTCGGTATAAGGGTCGCAAGGCATGACGATTATAATCTCATCGGTGGAACATTTTCGTTTGTAGGCCAAATACGAGCTTGCGAGAGCGATAGCCGGGAATGTATCGCGACGCTCCGGTTCCGTAACTACAGGAATCTCTTCTCCAAGCTGGTTGATGATGATATCCCGTTGTGACTGGCTTGTTGCCACAGTAATCGAATCACAGATGCCGGTTTCTCGTAATTGCCGTACCACCCGCTGCACCATCGACTCTTTCGAGCCATCGGGCGCAGTCAACAGTTTGATAAATTGTTTTGACCGTGTATTATTGGAAAGCGGCCATAGGCGTTTACCAGAACCGCCGGATAACAGTATGATTTGCATAGATGTTATTTAATTCGATTTTTAATTTGCCGATAGTATTCTTCAAGCATCAATTTCCAAAATTTATTGCGTTCGTAACGTGATGTAATCATTGCCCTTGCATTCTTTGCCATTCTTTTTACCTCATTAGGATTATCCAAAAAATATTTCATGGCTTTATACAATGCGTGTTCGTCTTGTGGTGGAACAATTATTCCATTTTTGTTTTGAACAATTATTTCATTACAACCATTGATATCTGTAACGATTTGTGGTAATTCCAAGGCCCCAGCTTGCATGACAACATTAGGGAAACCTTCACGATAGGAGGGAAAAACAAAAGCCTCACACCCCATTAGATAGGGACGAACATCTTGTTGAAAGCCGACAAACTCAATGTGAGAATTTGTGCTAATCTCTTGTTTTACCCAATCATCAACCGGATAAAGGTTTTCTTCCATAAAGCCGATTAAACGTAATCCTATGTTAGGATAATCTTTCTGTAATCGAATAAAAGAAGCTACTAATTCATTGATTCCTTTCTCATAAAATATACGACCTACAAAACCAAACGTGAAATCGAAAGTTGAAATCTTAATATCTTGTGTAGCATTTCGCGAATAGAATGCCGTATCAATTCCATTTGAACCACCATTACCGATAACAAGCATTTTTTTAGGATTGCCGATCCCCATTGAACAAATAATATCACACATCTTTTGTGAATTGGGATATACATTTGTGGCACAAGCGTAAGTTAACCGTTCCGTAAAACGAAGAATTTGTTTTTTTATGCCCGTAGCCGTCGTCAATGGGAAGCCTGTTACCGTGTGCATACGGATCGGCACACGTGCTATCCATGCTGCTAACATACCCAAAAGACCAGCTTTGGGGGTGTGCGAGTGAACAATAGTCGGCTTCTCTTTGATAAAAAGTTTTACCAATTGGAAAAGAGTTATTAAATCGAAAATCGGATTTATGGCTCTTGACATTTTTACCGGAATACAACGTGCCTGTTGCTTCTGTAATTCCTCCCAACCTTCTCCTTTAGGGGCAACGGCAATGACATCGAAATATGCGGAAAAATAATTCAATTGACCTTGAAGTTGCCGGACTTGAAAATAAGCTGAATTTGTTATTTTGAATAATTTCTTTTTTTTCATTGAAAAGATTTTATTTTTTTTGCAGGAACTCCCCCATAAATAGAGAATGAGTCAACACTTTTATTAACCAAACTATTTGCGCCTATTATACATCTTGTATCAATGTGAACTCCACATAAAATCCTCACTCCACAACCAATCCATACATCATCATGGATAACTACCGTTTTTTTTAGGATTTCATTATATTTAATAGGTAAATTAAAATCAGAATAAGTGTGAGTACTTGTTAGTATTGAACTTGAATGGGCAATAGACACATTATTTCCGATCATCAATCCTCCGCTACATTCAAAATAACACATCGGATGAATACTGATATTATCTCCCAGTTCTAGTTTCTCTATGTTAGATATATATACATTTTCTTTAATTACAACATTATCACCGCATTTTTTTGCTAGATTTTTCACCAATATGTATCTAATCACAATACCAACTTTTCCTCCAATACCTCTTAAACTTACAAATAAAAAATTATTAAGTTTCCTAGGAAGATATGAATCTACTATAACGAATACCTTAATTAATGGTTTAATCCGTTTAAATAAAGTTCTACCGCTTAGATCCGACATGTCTAATATCTATATAATTGTTTTTTTTATCTTTCATATGAAACAAATAGCCAATAGGCATAAAAATAATATAACTAGAAATTCCTATTTGTTTTATTTTATTTTTCATTTTCAATTTAGAGCAAGGAGCAAAACGCCAGTAATTTATATGAGCTTTTATTTTTTTTAAATATGGAATATCTAGTGATGCCATTTCTGAATAAATTCTCATGGCATAATTAGGTGAATTCATTCTGTTTTTGATTGATGAAACAGATAAACCGTCTGATAAATACTCTGCGATGTATATTTTTTCATTAAAAAATAACATAAGGTAATTTTTTCCAATACGGTTTAGAACCAAACTTTCTGCACAAAATTTTTCTCCGGGTATATCGTCAAATAAATAATTTCTCAGGACTGATGTTTTAAAAACAAACGCAACATCCCCTTTTATATTTTTTATAATCCAATAGTTAATCCAAGAATCTTTTAAAATTTTCCATGTAACCTCTTTCCCTATACGAGAACCATCTGGAAAGCATTTCATACCACAAACTCCAGCAAATTTATCATTATTCTTTATATATTGATAATGAAAAACTATTCGTTCTATAGAGTCTTTTGTTAAATAGTCATCACTATCTACAATATAAAATAATTCTCCTTTTGCATGTAATACGCCATTGTTGATTGCTCTATGTTTTCCACCATTCTCTTGTTTGATGAAACGAATTAATATACGATCTTCATTTTGATAAGATTTTATAATTTCATCAATATCATCAGTGCTCCCATCGTCAACAATAATCCATTCAAAATTTTTATAGGTTTGAGACAACAAACTCTGATATAGATTTCCAATTAAATTCTTCCTATTATATACCGGTGTAAATACAGTAACTAAATCTTTCATAAAAATCTTTTTCTATTGTTTTGTATTTTATTTTATCCACATTACATAAGTGAACATATAATAACATAGAATAATCCATTTTATTCGTTCTCCCTGGTTATTTATTAAGTTATCTTTTAGCAAGGGATATATCAATACTATAGGATAAAGAAACCAAGATAGATAAGCAAATCTGTTATTATACGGTACATGAATGGTCAATAGCCAGAACGCATTACTTGCTATATAAGTATTAAATAAACGGATAAACAATTTGTCTTCGTAGCAATATGTATAGATATATTTCACTCCTGCGATAATGGGTATCAAACTATAAATAATGAAGTCCCAGCGAAATCCAATATTAGAGAACATTTGCTCCATGCCTTTATAAGACATATTCAAATATTCAGACATCCTTTTATCCTGTTCAAACCAAGGAATGTTTGTCAACAAAGTGGAGAAAGAATCACGTGCAACAAGCATAAGCAGGAAAAACGTTCCCCATAAGTATAAGTAGTGTTTGGGATTATTTGAAAGTCGGGTCAGCAAGAAACAGCCAATTGACAACATGACGGATTGATGGAAAAGACATGCTATAATCCAAACAGGAATTCGTTTAATATCGTTGTTTGGAACAAGAAAAGAGAAGATAACTAACGATGTAGCTATTCCGTTACGCAGTCCATTTACTCCGTATCCCCAAAAACTCAAAGAACAAACGAACAACACTAGTGCTACAGCATATTGTTGTTTGAATCGTTTCTTTAAAGCAAAGAAAACAGGCAATATATATAATGAGCAAAGAACAAACCAATACCCTTTTAAATTGACGAGTTGTGAAAGCCAATAGGTAAGATACTCAAAACCAATATCTCTATCTCTTATAGCAACCGTACCATAGAAGGCTTTCTTTTGGAAAGCCATGGCATAAGCTGAAGTATCTCCAAAGTAGTGATAATCGGTCGGTCGGAAAGTTACATGAACATATACAATCAAGAGTAAAGCAAGGCTAAATATCTGGTTGTTGATATAAGGCTGTCTTACTGTTTCTGCCCTGACCGGTTGAATAGCGATGTAAACAACTAATAGCAGCAACAAGTTGTAATATAAGGCTATATATAGACTAATACTCATAAAATGACATCACAAATTTGGTCCACATAATGTTCCCACGTAATTTTAGCTTCTATGCGCCGACGTGCATTACGACCTTCATTTATAGCAAGAGATTTATCGTCGATTAACTTAATGAGTAAATTCTCCAATTCTTCGTGGGCGTCCTGATGTATCAACCAACCGCCATTATTCTCCTCGACAGCATCGGGAATGCCACCTGTACGAGTACCTATAACGGCGGTTCCACAAGCTTGCGCTTCGGCAAAAACAAGCCCGTATCCTTCTACATTCCTATTATCCGCTTCTTCACGTGTACAGAGAATGAATATATGCGAGGCTGAATAGAAATCGCAAAGTTTATTATCATCAATGAAACCTTCAAATGATACAATATCTGACAATCCTAAATCGGTAACCATCCGCTCAAGTGCACTCTTATATTTTCCTTTACCTCCGAGATGCAATCGCACTTGTTGCTTATACTTTGCCGGTAAAGAAGCTATCGTCCGGATAATAAAATCATGTCCTTTAAATTTTTCCAATCGAGAAATAGAACAGAGGTGTAGCAAGCCATCCTTATATTTTTCACAAGTAGGGCGAAAATGAATTGCATCAACCGCTAACGGAATAGCGATTGTTTTAGCATTTGGAGAACAATGTTTTACTAATGTCTCTGTATAATGACTGTTAGCAATCACGCAAGAGGCGTTTCTTAGTATAAAACGTCGATAAGTAGGCCAAATACAGCGTCGGAAAAAACTCTTTCCGGCAAGATATTCGGCTCCATGTGCCAATATATAGGTTTCTCTGTTTGACAATAGAGACAGCATTCCCTCTGGATGATAATTCCCGGTAATTACAATATCACCGGGAACAGTTTTTTTGCGTAAATACTTCAATGTACGCAACTCCAATATTCCTCTTCTTCCATGCAATCTCACCACATTATTATCCTCCTCTGCATCGGTAGAAGTACTTTGGGGACAAATGACTGTAACATTCAGTCCTTTTTTCTCTAAATATTTTTTCAGTTCAAAACAAAGCCTTGCAATACCACCATTACTTGGTGGATAATCATAGGTTACAATAAAAATGTGTTTGTTAGATGTTTGCATAATGAGTATATTTAGGAGTTAGTTTTCCTTTTTTATAACCTTCTTTATAAGTTTTTGCAAAAAGTCTAAACAGTCCGGGATTGCGGTAAGTAAAAGCGTATGATGCAACAAGACGCAACAAATAGATGTAAGCAGTCGGCCTATGATACCATTTGAGATGACGGCTAATCAATAAAGCCCGGTTATGTACTAATGAAGCAATATAGCGATTGATATCCAGAACCCTGCAACCGCCTGTATCAGCAGCCAAGTGCCATACATGAGCATCATAATTAAAAAAAACTTTGTATCCAAGTTCCTTTACTCGTAAACATATTTCGGTTTCTTCATATAGAGCAGCTCCATAATTCAAATATTCATCAACACCACCAACTTCTAAAAATATGTCTTTTTTTATGCTATAATTTCCACCTCCGCCATGATCTACATATTCTTTATGATTAATGTGGAATCCCCGTTCTGGAGTTGCCGTATAGAAATGGAACTTGCCTACATTTTTCGATTTGGGATTATTCTTATATTTTTCTGTAATTCCCCCTGCCACTACTGCGATATCAGGTTGTGACAAGAACTTGTAATGCTCTTTGAGCAGGTTGCAGTCACACTCGATATCATCATCTAGAAATAGGATGTAGGCGTATTGTGTGTGTTGCACACCGAAATTACGAGCTTCAGGTAGCCCTCTAAATTCAGTCACATGATAGTACTTAATCAATGTATCACTATCTTTTGCACGACTATACATAGTACTGTCAATGGCTGCCGATTGGTCTACAATAATTATTTCATACGGCTCCCCAAAATCTTGCTCTATTAAGCAATCAACTGTACTTGCCAGATAATCAGCCCGATTAAGTGTGGGCAAAATAATGCTTATCCCTTTTTGCATAAGGCGTTTATGAATAATATGAATCAAGAGTTAAGAAATTAATCACTTCGTTTAGGAATTATACTCTATCAGAAATTTCACTATAATGAAGCATTTCTATATTTTACGTAGTTGTACTGAAATGTTTGACTTTCTTCAAGATGGCAATACAAAAAAAGCCTTAACTCCCCTTCGTATGAATATGTGATTTTATAAATAAAAAGTCCGTTTAAATTTTCTAATAAAGCAGTTGAGTTAGGATTCTTCTACATGATGTTTGGAGCTATCTCTTATAACTCGATTGTAAAATTCGATGTTTTGTGCCACTATCTCGTTGGTGTTGAATCTAGCAGTTGCATTTAGATAAGCCCTGTCGGCTTGTTCACACCTATAAATGGGATTCGAGATTAGCCGTTGCAAAGCCTCTGCAAATTCATCGATACGTTTCACCCTGCATTTGCAAACACAGTTACTGTCTCCTATAATCTCTTGAAAACAATCGATATCGGAACAAACAATTGCCTTCCGCAGTAACATTGCCTCCAGTAAGACCAAACCGAAAGTTTCTGCATGGCTTGGAAATATGCAAATATCGGCACTGTTAGCGTATGACATAGTCTTGTCATAAGGTAAGCGACCTAAATACGATACACAACCGATCGATTGCTTTGAAAAGAGAGATTTGCATTTTTCCCATGTCGAAGAACCATTCACTACTGCATCCTGTCCGATGAGAATGAGTTTGACATTGTCGTTTTGCTCGCATATCCTGTTGAAAATAAGAGGCAAATCAAGTACCCCCTTTTTCTCAACAATTGTCCCCCAATAAAGTATCGTTATTGTATTTTTGTTCATGTCACTAGATGAAAGAGGGGGCATGTTTATATCCACAGGATTATATATTACACATTTTCTCTTATTCGAAGACAGACTGAATAATTTATCCGTCAGGTCGAGAGCCTGTCGGCTAACTCCTATATAGGCATCAGAATTACGCAAAGCATTATATTCCATAAGCCGTACGTTCCATGGAGTTTTGTTTCCAGACAAATGATCGAAATACACATTTGAACCATGTAATCTTGTAACTACTGGTACAGATAAACTACAAAAAGCCAAAGGTCCCTCCCAGTCGATAGATTCAACGAGGTCGATGCCAATCTTTGCCACTAATAGATTTAACTTTTTATTTAGATACCTTCTATTGATAAAAGAAGAAAATGGAGACTTATGAGGCTGGTTTATAGGTATCACAGATATACCATCGTCCCACACAGTTTCTGTAAACTTATTGCCCCAATACACAACTGATACCTTCACACCAGTCTCACTCTTAACGATAAGATGAGACAAATGTTTGATAAAAATTCCGATTCCGCCACATTTCATACCCAATATCGGATATTCTGTAGTTAAAAACGCTATATGCATCTCTATTGTATTTTTTGGAAAATATCAATGAAAGATTTTGTTTGTTGCGATGCCAAGTAACGGCGGCAATATTCTTTGTTTGCCGTCATTGGAAATTTTTCGCTAAATACTTGTTTGATGACAGTAACACCTTGCTGAGGAGTATCTATAAAAATACCTATGCCTGCTTTTATCAATTCGGTTCGTGCTTCGCTAGTCATGGGCACCATTGCTAATACAGGCACTTGTAATGCGATATAATCGACCATTTTTGCGAAATTAGTCCACCATAAAGCCGTGTGTCCGGGAATAAGTACTGCTGCTTTTGCATTAACTATCAATTCATACAATTTACGCTGCGGTACATGATTGATATATTCCACGTTGTTACAGATTCCCAAATCATTGACAAATTCTTCCGTTTGTTTTTGATTGATATTCTTATTACCCACAATTTTAAGGGTGCAACCCTTGCCTTTTAATTCCTTAGAATTGACAGCTTCGGCAAATATTTTCAAGAAATTATCTTTATATTCATGGAGGTATTCACCCACGAATATTATATAATTCTCTTTTTCTCTATTTTGAAAAGAAGGCAAATAATCATCATCTACTCCAGTTGGAATAAAATATGATTTATTTGAGTATCGTCCCTCATATAAATCATTAAATATATTCAGGTATGCTCCCGACAGACCAGTAATAGCATCAGCGTATTTAAAAGTATCTTGTTCAATTTTCTTTTGCTTGGCAAAAACAGGAAAATAATCAGAATACATTCGCTTAGCGTATGTGGTAGGATCCCTGAAATCAGCAACCCATTTTACTCCGGTTAGATGTTTAAGTCGCATACCGATTCTATTTGAGGTAAAAGGCAGGCAAGTGGTATATATGATAGATATATCATGTTCTTTAATTATTTTTCGTCCCATCCTCACGGCACTTCTTTCCCAGAATCTAAAGCGGTCGGGAACTTGAATCCATCGGTCTAGTATATATTTATAAAACTTACCGAATAAAGATTGCTTGTTAGAGGTGACTGTATCCGTGCTTTTTGACTGTGCACCAATAGTTTTTGCTTTGGCTGTAATGGCTTTGAGTGAAGTATCTTCTCCTCCAAGCAACATTCTAAGGCCGCGCAATGTCGGTTCTATATAATTGGCTTGATAAATAGGCACGTCTTGGACTTCGTCCAACAAATCAGGATCTTCTAAATATAGATAATTACGATTAACCGTCAGTACTATCGGATTCCAACCTGTACGTTTAAGATATTTTACAAGTTTAAATGCCCTAAATACCGCAGCATGAGTCTGTGGCGGAAAAAAAGGAGTAATTATAAGTATGTTTTTATTCATCGTTTTAATTTGTTTAAAATCAATGCTTTTACTTTTTTCTTATTTTCTTTGTCTAATAGCACATAATAGGACAGAACAACCAATATTATTGAAGAACTAAGAGCCACGATAATCACTCTTGTAAAGGACTCAACCAAGATATGTTGTATGAGTAGGATTGCGGTAAAAGAAGGAATACTTATGAAAAGATTCACTACCATCGTTGTGAAGAAAAAACGTATCGGTTTGAAATCTTCAACATAATGATGGAGTGTATATGAGCAAACGATATAAATCAATAATGTGCTCACTATAGGCAATCCAAAAGCCCAAGTCAAGCCGATACCTTTACTAAACAATAACCAAAGTATCGGAATGACTGATAATGATACTGTCCCCGCCATAAATGAATAAAATTTCAAACGTCCGACAGCTTGTATTCCAATATATATAATATTATTATTCAATGATATGAAGCTTGAGACTATCAATAAAATACAGAATTCAATTGTATATGGAGGAACTTCCACGAGCCATAAATTCATTACATAATGTATTTCAGAGATAAAAGGAATAGCAACCAACAGATATAACACATTTGCCAAACAAGTAGTTTGCTTTAGTAATTGTATCATGGCATTGAAATCGGTCAATGCGTATTGCTTTATAATTTGCGGCCTCGAAGCCATTACCAAATTGGTTGATACTTGTTCAATCATCAGTTGCACAGTTGTTGCCAATCCGGCTGCGGCATTAACAGCTGTACTGCCAAATATATTAAGCAACATATTTGTTCCCTGTTGACGAGTAGTAAAGCAAATATTGGAATAAAGATTCCATCCTGAAAAGCTAAACAGAGAACGGCCGATAACCTTATTCCATTCCCAATTAATCCGGCATTCGTCATAATGCCTAATGCAATAAATGCGATATGTCATTGCAATCAAGAATGAAGATAAGAGCATAAGTCCTCCATATAAAATGAGCTTATCACATACTGTAATAAGTAGAAGTGTAGCGATCAGCAACTTCAACAGTGATCCAACAATTTCCACAATAGCATACACGTCCATTTTTTCGTGCGAAATAAGAGTCGCATTGTATGGAACTTGAGTGATGCTGACCATTGAGGAAATTATTGAAAATTGATACACCCAAACAGCTGCACTCATTCTCTCATCTGGAATGTTCAATTTTTCGAATAACAGCCAAAGTCCGACCGTTTCAGCCAAAAACAAGACTATAATTGCAATTCCTATATGTAATATAAAGGCTGTATTGAATGTTTGTTGGAGTTGTCGAGGGTCATTTTTGGCAAGTTCGACTGTAAGAAAGCGTGAAGTCGCTCCACTCATCGTTACATTCAAAAAGCTAAATAGGACAACAATACCGCCGACAAGTCCATAAATGCCATAATCATCTACACCAAGTGCATTTAACACGATCCGTGATGTATATAGTGATACAATCATGGACAGCAACATACGTGCATAAAGTGCCACTGTATTCTTGAATATTTTTTTATTATTTACGGACGATGTCTTATTCATAGCAAGCTTATGATCTTCCTAATACAGACGGAATGTATCTTTTTATTAAGGTTGTCGCAAAATAGCATATTGCAACAATGAGTGCAAATTCCAATATGGTCCAACTGTAGTTTACAAGATGTAACTTATTGCGCACGATCCAGAATGTATCTACAAATAATATATGTAGCCCCAATAATGCCAAACTGTTAATTCCACACCAAATCAATATTTTATCCAATGGAATAAGTTTCAGCTTTCTCGAATTAAAATATGAATTGATAAACCAATAAAAATTCATAATAAAAACCATTGAAAGCAACAATAGATGCAATGGAAAATTGTTTGATTTTAAGTCAACGTAAGAGGGAAATAGAACGATGAAAACAATGGCGATAATAAGCAAGAATAATGAGTATATCGGTGAAACCTTCATGCCGTACCATTTGTTCCGCATGAAGCAAAAACCAAGATGGTAATAAATCAAGGTAGACATTGTTGTGTCAATAAAATATGGCAAATCAATGTTATTAGCATTTAACCAATATCCTACTCCATATAATAATATACATAATGCGCTGATTGTTAATGCTTTATTGTAGGGGTGATTTTATGTATCAATAAATAAACGAATGAAACCTCGAACAAACAAATTAAAAACCAAATTACATGAAATAAAATAAAAGAGTTTTCATCACCGAGAAAACCATCAAACATACTCGTTACAGGGAGCGAGATCGCTTTTGCCCAATTATGAGTTTCGTTAAGTTTCAAAACGAACAAATATGCGAACAACAAAAAGGCAAAAAAGGCCCAAGGAATCAGTAATTGTCTGGTCTTTTTTGCAAAAAACTCTCTCAAACTGATTGGACGAAAGAAACAGCCTGACACACAAAAAAAAAGGGGCATGTGAAAACTGTAAATAACGGTTTTCAACATGTAAGGGATTTGTATATGACCAAGGATGACCAATAAAATTCCTCCCCCTTTCAATATGTCAAAGGAGACAATCCGATTAGAGTCTACCATCTACAACGTTTTTTTCAAAGATAGCTTTAACATCGAATATGACGTGTTGAGCATTTAGTAACGTTTTTACATCAAAGCCTATAAACTGTTCGTGTGCTACAGCTATAATTGCCGCATCGAATTTCTTATCCAAAGGATGTTGGTTCGTTACCGAGATTCCATATTCTCGCATAACTATATCAGGATTGGCCCAAGGATCATATACGGTGATATGTACGTTATACTCTCGCAAAGCATTGTAAATATCTATAACCTTTGTGTTCCGCACATCAGGACAGTTTTCTTTAAAAGTAAACCCTAATATGAGGATATGAGAGTTGAGCACCTGTATTCCTTTCTTCAGCATCAATTTCGCAACTTGGTTGGCCACATATTCCCCCATACCGTCGTTCATTCGGCGACCGGCTAAGATTATCTCAGGATTATAACCGTGACGTTGTGCACATTGAGCCAAATAATACGGATCAACTCCAATGCAATGGCCTCCAACCAGCCCAGGCTTAAATGGCAGGAAATTCCATTTGGTAGAAGCTGCTTCCAGTACATCCTGTGTATCAATGCCCATTTTAGTAAATATCTTGGATAGCTCATTCACAAATGCGATATTGATATCACGCTGTGAGTTTTCTATTACTTTGGCTGCTTCCGCTACTTTCATCGTAGGAGCGAGATGTGTACCGGCGGTAATTACAGAAGCATATACCTCATTTACTTTCTTACCTATTTCAGGCGTAGAACCGGAAGTAACCTTTTTGATTTTTTCTACTGTATGAAGTTTATCTCCCGGATTTATACGTTCAGGGCTATAGCCAGCAAAGAAATCTTCATTAAATTTCAATCCGGACACTTTTTCCACAACCGGGATACATTCGTCTTCTGTAACACCTGGATAAACAGTAGATTCATACACCACAATATCCCCTTTGGAGATTACCTTACCAACAGTTGTGCTGGCACCGTAAAGCGGAGTCAAATCCGGATTGTTGTTTTTGTCTACCGGAGTGGGAACGGCAACTACATAAAAATTGTAATCACGGATTTCCTCTATATTGGCAGTACACTTAAAACCATTGGCAAGGGCAGATTGGAGTAGTTCATCTGACACTTCGAGTGTCGCATCATGACCTGCCATCAAAGCAGTCACACGAGCTTGGTTCATGTCAAAACCTATCGTTTTATACTTTGTCGAGAAAAGACGAGCCAAAGGGAGCCCTACGTAACCAAGACCAATTACGCAAATTTTAGTTTCATTCATAATTTCATCTGTTATTATTACTTTAAATATTCTTCCAATACCATTTGACAGCCTCTTTCAAACCGTCACGCATACTGTATTGAGGATTGTAACCTAAAAGGGATTTTGCTTTATCAATACATGCCAAGGAATGGGGAATATCCCCCAAGCGGTTGGGACCATGAATTATTTTCACGTTGGCAATTTCGGGGTCAAATTCACTCAAAAATTCTTTCAAGTAACCGACCAACTGGTTTAATGTGGTGCGTTCTCCGAAAGCAGTATTGTATACTTGGTTGGTTGCATTCGGATTTGTCGTGGTCATAGCCAGCATGTTCATTTGAATCACATTGTCTATATAAGTAAAATCGCGGCTATATTCACCATCTCCGTTAATGACAGGACTCTCATGAGCCATGAATTTCTTAACGAACAAAGGAATCACCGCAGCATATGCCCCGAATGGATCTTGACGACGACCGAAAACATTGAAATATCGTAAGCCGATACATTCCATTCCATAGGTTTTGGCAAACACATCGGCGTAAAGCTCGTTTACATACTTTGTTATGGCATAAGGCGAAAGCGGTTTACCAATCACATCTTCTACTTTGGGAAGAGACTGACTGTCTCCATATGTAGAAGAACTTGCTGCATATATAAAACGCTTTACATTGGCATCGCGAGCGGCTGTCAGCATATTTAAGAATCCCGATATATTAGTTTCATTTGTAGTTATAGGATCTTTGATAGAACGTGGAACTGAGCCTAATGCTCCTTCATGCATAACGTAATCTACATTTTCTACAGCTTTCTTACAATCGTTCAGATTCCGTATATCTCCTACGATAAGTTTAAACTTATTCGGATATCGTTGTAGAAATGGAAAAATGTTTTCAGGTTTACCTGTGGAAAAATTATCCAAACAGATTACATCATAGTCGTGAGCCAATAAATACTCACATAAATTGGAGCCGATGAATCCCGCTCCACCAGTAACTAAAACTTTTGTTAATGACATATGGATTGTTGTTTTATGTTGAAGTTGCAAGCCTATTGCTTGATAGGGGTGTAATGATTTATTTTAAGACTGGTTTGGATAAAAGAGAGATTGTGTGTATCTGCTCCAAGTCGATTGTTACAATTTCCATTGAATTCCAGCCTGTTGGATTTTTTTGTATGTATTTTATGCAAATCCACCTAGAGAGAAAAAGTTAAACAGAATCTACAGGTCTTAATAACCGATAATTATAATCTATTTAAACTATAACAGTCTGACTATCAATTAAACAGTTTTGTATATTTTTTGTAATACTCGTACAAATGAACTTTTGAAATATATTGTAATTGTGAATGTCCGTTCCTATATGAGTAATAGCCTTTTCTTTTAATAGCAGCATGGCTTTTTTCTTAATCCGGTTGCCATACATACCCGCTATTGACGGAAGATTGAACTGAAACTTCACTCCCATGTCTTTTAATTGTTGATAATCCGACTCACCCATATAAACATACCGTTCCGGATGGGCAAGAATGGGATAATAGCCTTTAGCCTTGATGCGGAGCAGAATGTTGTTCAATCCCATCGGAGGGTTAAAGTAGGAGGTTTCCACCAGTAGATGGTCACCGCTTTCACCCAAGGGCAGCAGATCGTTCTTTTCCAACCGTTCCTCGAAGAGGTTGTCAAGCATGTTCTCTGAGGCCAGATGCAGTTTTATCGGACCGCTATAGGTGGCTTGAAGTTCAGCGTAACGCTCCCGGAGGTGCAGTGTGGTGTTGGGCATATCTTCCATGATATGCGGTGTAAGCCATACGGATTTTATGCCCAACTCTTCATACAGGCGCAGTATTTCCAATGCTTCTTCCATCGTCTGCACACCGTCGTCCACACCCGGCAGAATGTGCGAGTGACAGTCGGTAAAATTCTTGAATATACCGCTATCTTTCAGCGATATACGTTTCCTGAATGGCCACACAATGATACGAGTATTTTTATATAAAACATTTTATTTTTTTTAATTAATAATCATCCATTTATCCCCACCCTGTTTTCCGTCGGAACCTTAGTGGTATCCTGAGCCGTAACCGTAGTGATAACCATATCGATAGCCATAACGGTATCCATAGCGACCGCCACTTCCCTCGGTCCCGTTCAAGATCAGGGACATGTTCTTGTATTTTTTCTCCTCGTAGATTTTCTCCAATTCAGCAAGCATACTCCGTTCAAGTAATCCTGCACGAACTACGAAAACGGTACGGTCGGCCAGTTTCTCAATAATTTGCGTGTCGGCCACCAGTTCAACGGGCGGACAGTCGATCAGCACATAGTCATATTGCTCCCTTACAGTATCGATTGTCTGCTTTAACCGCTCGTCGAACAATAATTCCGTTGGGTTAGGAGGAATCGTTCCCACGGGTAGTATATCCATAGATTTATGTTTCGGATCGGGTACGATGATCTCATCCAGATTATCGATACGACCTCCCAGATAGTCGCTCAATCCCTTGTCAGGAGAGTCGATATAGGATGATGCAGAGGCGTGGCGCAGGTCTCCGTCGATTACCAGCACTTTTTTTCCTTTGATGGCAAGGCTCACGGCGATGTTCATGGTCAGAAACGATTTGCCGCTGCCCGGATTGAATGAGGTCATGATGATGACATTCGAAGTCTTGTCCTTGCCGGTCATAAATTCCAGGTTGGTACGCAATACGCGGAATGCCTCGTTGATGATGTCACGGTTGCCCTCCTTGACGATAACGGCCTTGACTTCCTGCGGTTTCTTTCCTAATATCCCTTTTTTCTTTCTTGTGAACAGCGGAATTTCACCGATGAACGGTATAGTCAGGTTTTCCAGGTCTTTCCTTCCCCGTACACGGGTATTCATATTCTCGCGCATGAAGATAATGACTATCGGAATGAGCAGCCCCAGAGCGAATGCGACCATAAAGATATTTTTATGCACAGGGGATGTCGGCAACATGCTGCCGTGTGGCGGGGTAACAATGCGGGTATTATAAGCCGTGAACGCCTGTGAGAGTTCGTTCTCTTCACGCTTTTGCAACAGGAATAGGTAAAGAGCTTCCTTTACCTTCTGTTGGCGCTCCACCGAAAGCAGGTACTTGGCCTGTGTTGGGTTGGCCGCTATACGTGATGTCGTCTGTTGCTCCGTCTGCCGCAAACTTTTTATCTGCGAATTCAAGGTCACTATCTGATTGTCGATAGATCTGATTATCGCCCCACGCATGGATGCCAGAGCCTGATCCATATCCACGACCAGCGGATTTTCCGTGCTGCTGTTCGCAACCAGACTGTTGCGCTGCAACAGTTGCTTGTTGTATTCGGCAATCTGCGATTCAATATTGGCGCTTTCAATGCCGGAGTTGGCCGGAAGCAGTTGGGTACGGTTGGCATCGTTGGCTAAATAGTTCCGGATGTAACGGGTCATATAAAGCTGGTTGTTCAGGGACAGGATCTGCGCGTTGGCCGCACTGCTTTGAGCCATATACATACTCGATGCCGCCTGCACGTCGGGCAACAGATGTTCTGACTTGTAAGAGGAGATATCCTCGTCCACATTTCCCAGTTCCCGTTCGATTACGCCCAGACGCTCGTTGATGAACATTGAGGTGCTGACAGCGATCTGGTTTTTGTCCTTCACCCAATTCTCGTTATAAACGGAAATCAACATGCTCAATACATCTTCTGCCCGCTGTGTGGAGTTATCCTTGAATGACAAGTCTATGACTGACGCTTTCTCGCTGTTCAATGAAACGGACAGATTGGACGAGCAGGAGTTGACGGCGTTATACAGACTGGATTTGCCTACATATAATGTATATGCCTCGCCTTTCACGTAATTGGGTGTTGTATGGATAATGATTTTTCCCAATGGCGTAGTGATGGAGTCGAGCAAGCTTCCCTTTACGTCCTTTTCTTCAAGATCTGTCCCGTTACGTATAAAGTCGGATAGGTATAACGTACCGTCCGGCTGTATTTCCAACGTAAAACCGGCTGATTCATTCTCAGGCAAGTCATTTATCGTTACATCCACCGGTAATGTCAGTCCATAGGCTACCTGACGGTGGAATTTTCCCCGAACGAAGTAATTCATATCCAGACGCAACCGTTTAACCACTTCGGTCATTAAAGACGGTGATCGAAAGGTGATGAGTTCGTTATTCACATTTGTACCGGATTGAAACAGCCCGAACTCCGAGAAGGATTCCAAATCCGAGGAGACCGACTTGCCTTTGGAATCCTCTTTGATCAATACCGAAGCGGTACGTGTATATACGGCAGGAGTGCGTAACAGATAGGCAGTAGCGGCACCGATCGTTACCGCTAAAGACAAGACGAACCACTTCCATCTTGCGAGGCACAGGTATAACAGGTCCTGTATTCGCAGGAAATCATCCTGCTGCCCCGGTTTTATATTCTTTTGATTTACGGTCATCATATCTGATTCTATATTATTTTACAATCAACACGGTAATGGTCGTCAGCAACGAGGCCAATGACATCCAGAAAGAGGCTGAGCGGACGTTATTGCCGTTGACGGTCGCCTGCCGTGCTTTCATTGAGTTGGGTTCCACATAAACGATATCGTTCTGCTGCAAATAATACACAGGAGAGGCATAAAGGTCATATCCCGAATTCAGGTTGACCTGATACAGGGTTTTTTTCCCGTTTTCCTCCCGTTGTACCAGCACGTTTTCCCGTTTCCCATAGACGGTAAGGTCCCCGGCCATGCTTAAGGCCTCCAAAAGTGTCAGCTTGTCCTTTTCGATATTGAAACGTCCGGGGGTGGCAACCTCGCCCAACACTGAAACGGTCAGGTTCATAAACTCCACTGTAACAACGGGGTCTTTCACGAGATTCTTTGAAACCAATTCCTCTTTTATATACGAGGCGATCTCCGCGCGTGTCATTCCTGCCACATGGATATGTCCCAGCACAGGAAAATCAATATCCCCATCCTTATTTATTGTATATCCTGATATTCCCTGACTATTGGATGTACCTGATGTCGTACCAATCTGTCGGGATATGATCGGAAGGTTGAAAAGGTTCATTAATAAGGGGTCTTTGCTGTTGACCTGTATGGAAATCTTGTCTTCTGGACGTATCCGGATTTCCAGCGGGTTCAAGACTTGCTCTGCGGTACCCCGTTTCAGGTCCGTGAAATAAGCGACTTTCGGTGTGGCACATGATCCCAATAGAAAGGCCACGGTTAATAAGGATAAAATGTATCTGATTTTCATATTTATTGATTTTTATTTGTTGGTTTTCTGTTCCGATTGAAGTTGTGCGATAGATTTTGTCAGCCTGATGTTGGCGAGAGTCCATATCAATATATCACCCAAAACGATCCAGTTCACATTGAGATAAAGGGACAGAAGAATATTGAGCAGTATGAATATAGTTGACACGGAAACAATGATGATCATGGTATTGCGCTGCTTTATTCCGAGAGCAAGCAGCTTATGGTGGATATGGTTCTTGTCCGGCAGGAACGGGTTCTTTCCGTTGCGTACCCGATGCAGGTAAACCCTGACCACGTCACAGCATGGAACCAGCAAGGGTGAGAAGGCCAGCACCATCGGATGTACATTTCCTGTATTATCGTCTAGTCCGCACATGGTCAGTTTGAGACTGAGGAAACAGAGCATCATGCCGATGGTCAAACTGCCTGTGTCGCCCATGAAGATCTTCCTTCCGTGTTTGGCGTTCCCGAAAACATTGTAATAGAAGAATGGTACCAACACTCCCAATGTGGCAAACGCCAGCATGGCATAAACATACTGATGGAGCATAAAGAAAGTCAGTCCATAAAATAGGCAGGCGATACTGCATAGCCCGGAAGCCAGCCCGTCAATGCCGTCAATCAGGTTGATGGCATTGATGATGAAGACCACGATCAGGATGGTCAGGGGATATCCTAACCATAACGGCACCGCATGGATGCCCAGAACACCGTATAGGTTGTTGATATATACCCCACCGGCAATAAGCATCACGCCGCACAGAATCTGGATGACAAACTTGGCACGATAACGGATACCGATCAGGTCATCGGCCATGCCAACCAGATATAGTACCATGATGGAGCAGAAAGCAAAAGCCAAAGAGCACACGTCGTTCCCGATTTCGGACAATATCTCCGAATGTCCCAGCACCATATTGATTCCTAGCAACAGGGCTATGGTGAAAAACACTACCGGCTTGAATGCGATACCACCCAATCGGGGCACCGCACAATGATGTACCTTCCGCTCATCGGGAAAGTCGAACAATTTCTTACGGAAAGCGATTAGCAGAATCTGGGGAATGACGATACCCGCACAGAGAACACAAAGCAAAAATGCCAGTGAACAATTTACAATCCAAAAATACATATATTCAAATATTATTTTATTTGTGTAAGGCCACGAGGAAGGGGAACTTCATCATCTCCTTTTTGTGTCATCTCTCAAAATTTGTCACAATCGGAATCATTGATGACTTCAATCAAATCGGGATGAACTTCTACCGATATACCCATAATCCCTTCAAGCATCACAACCACCCGGCGGCGACGTTTTCCTTTCACCCGCATGAATACGCCCTTTACTCCATTGAACTTGCCACCGTAAATACATATGTGGGTACCTTTCCGTATGTCAATCTCTTCCGGTTTATAATAAATAGTGTTTTCTTCATACTGCGAGGCAATCTTGATAAAGCTCTCCATTTGCTTATCCGGCACCACGATATATTTCAGTCCCGTGCTTTTCTCCCACATCATGAATTGTAAGAAATTATATTTTTTTTTGAAATCCGTGATCTGTTTTCGGGAAGCATGCACGAAGACGAGATTCGGGATGACTGGTACAAGCCTTTTGGATTTCACTCCGTGATAGACCCTTACGGCATAGTGTTTCGGTATGAAATACTCTAGACCATCCTTGCCTTTGAGCATCTCTTCCGCCTTTTTCTCGTTTTTATAAGCGCTCATGGCGAACCATTGGATTCTAGTTAGATCTTCCCTTGTGGTTATGGGAGTACTCATTCGTCGTGTGTTTTTTAGTTATTACGGCAGGTCAAGATATACCCATAGTTCATCCCAACTTATGTATTGGTCTGTATTATAGTAATTTATGTCTTTTTTGGCTGTCATATCAACCATTCATGCCGTCTTTTATCTTGCCGCATTCCTATTTTTCTCCATAAGAGAAATAGAGGACATAAATATTTAACATATATAATTGATTTACAGGAATTATTCGCTGTAAATACAATCTAGTTTACTCAACATTTGTTATGTAACCACGACATTTAACGAGGTGGCTATTAAGGTTTTTCTTTGTTTTATGCTATTATGTTCAATAATTTATGTATCTTTGCATATTCAAAACATTTCTCTTATGGAGAAAACCGTCATTTATTCAATCTTTTTCAAGCAAGAATTTTGTACTTTCACGGGGCTTTTTCCTTTCTGAATCCATCTTGTCATACAACTGAAAGTATAGGGTATATACTTGTTCATTATATTCCTATGGCATTCGTATAGGAAATTTCTCCTATTTTCGGTGTTTCTCTTTCTGAGAGAAATGGGGTGATTGGTATTTTGATGTATATCAAATATTTATAAGATTGGTATAATCAATTTGCTCAACAAATAATCAGTTTTTTCTAATCATACCTCTTATTTTTTATGGTATGACTAATATTTTTCTTCTGATTTTTAGTGTTTTTTGTGTTATCTTTTGTACTTTTGCATTTACAAATCTTTCTCTCAGAAAGAAAACTTCAATTTGTATAACATAATTCCAACTTATTTTTTGTCAGATAAATAAAAATAATAATTGCCATAGAATAACAGCGGGCCGATTGGGCACGTATGCTGAAACCTATGGCGTAAACTGTTTTATAATGTGAATTAAAGTGTATTTAAAATAATACTGTTCGCTTTATCCACTACGGAGGTGTCTAACGATGCAAGATAAATCCGTGTAGTGCTTTCTGAATCATGTCCCATAGCTTCGCTGATGGTAGCCAACGGAATGTTTTTGCTTCTGGCGATAGAAGCCCAGGCGTGACGTGCCACATAACTCGTCAGCGGAATAGGAAGGCCGATTTGTTTTCCCAATTTCTTTAGTTTTGAATTCACCAGCTGGGCTGCATTCTTGTATTGTTTCCGTTCATCCGTTTTTGCGTCGAGAATGATCGGCAATAGATAAGAAGAACCTATGGTATCGTATTTATCTATGATTTCTTGCATGGGCTTTTCCCATTTGATTACTAGCTGTTGGTTGGTCTTTTTTCTGCGATATGATAAAAAACCGTTTTGCAAATTACTTTTCTTTAGATAAGCCATGTCTATAAATGACATCCCTCGGGTATAAAAACTGAACATAAATAGGTCTCTTGCATATTCCAAAGAGGAGTCGTGACTTAAATCCATATCGCGTATCTGTCGGATAATTTTGGCCGGAACTGCCCGTTTTACAGTTTTATCTATGCCCGTATATACATGTTTAAACGGATATCGCTGTATAACCAATTCTTTTTCTACGGCACGATTATACATGGCTCTGAGGTTTCTCATGTAATAGGAAGTACTGTTCGGACAAATGTCATTAGATTTTAGATATTGTTCATATTCCATCATCAGGTTGGAGTCTATATTGTCGAAAGGGATGTCTCTGCCTTTCTTTCTGAAATTCATGAATCGCTTGAAGCTATTGAGCGTAGTGGTATAAGTTTCTGTGGTGCGTATTTTACCTATTTGTCTCAATTCTTCAATGAGATTCTCACAAAATGACACAAAGTACTCGTTCACAGGAGGAGCGGAATAATATTCAATGATTTCGTCTGCCGTATATTTGTATCCAAGATTCTCAAATCTTATCATAATATCTTTTAGACGTGAGGTGTCTTCCTCAATACATTTTTTTAAAGAAACCAAATACCGATGCCGGTTTTCTCCTGTCTTTGCTGGTATGATTATTTGGGAATTGAAAATATCCCACTCGTCAGGATAAATCTTGTATCCTGAATTTATCTGCCTTGCTACACGATTATGAATTACTTGATAGAACAATGTTCCCGCTTTTCCTTCTATAGAGGAATGTCGATACTTTATTTTTAATGATGCCATTTTTTTGTTTAATTAATATTATATTCTCCAAAATAAATGTTTTGGCGTATTATATGTTTAATAACCAATAAATTAGATAACTGTTTGATTTTGATTATAGTTGGATTTATATTGATATGGCGAAATACTTGGCTATTATATATCAATGTGAATAATGTTGGATTTTATTCTTCTTTTATTTCCGTACTGCCCTTTTCCTTGTTTTCTGCCTCCCCTAATGTACGTTTTTTCATAGCCCCGTCTGAGATCCTTTGTTTTTGAACGGCAAATTTATTTCGGTGGATGGATACGAAAGAGTTCCGGTCTTCGCCCCTTTGTCCCCAAAAAAATAACGCCGGACGGCTTCGCTGTCCCTAACATTTTTTGTCGTCCAAAACTTTTCTTAATCCCTCCTTCCTTATTGTTGTGTGCCGTAAAAAAAAGGATCATAAACTCAGATGGGGCATGAAAGCTCAAAAAAAAGTCGGCAGAAAGAAAAGGGCACCCCGGAAAGGGGTTTTAAAAAAAGGTCTTTAAATCTAGCTGAAGCATAAAATTAGAAGTTTAACCCTTTAAAAATGTGACATATGATTACAGTGACGGAACAACTAAAGAATGTGTTTGAAGCCAACCCTTTGTACTCAAAAGAGGGGCAGGGGCTTAATGCGGAAGTCATCGCAAGGTTTTTCCTTCCTTTTTCTTCGGTGGTATGGTTGGTAACGGAAGCCGAACAGCAGGAAGACGGTGACTGGCTTTTTTTCGGTTATTGCCATATTCAAGAATGGGAATGGGGTTATGTGCTTCTTTCTCAAATTCAAGAGGTGAATGTTCGTGGGTTGACCGTGCAGCTGGATAAAGGACTGAAAACCGGTATAACGGTAAAAGCTTGCCTGAATTGATTAGAGAATAAACGGAGAGGGAACAACCCCTTTCCGCTTTCCAACCGGAATATTGAACTTAAAAACGGAAGTTATGGTTTACGAGACGAATTGCACGGAAATAACACAGGACAAATGGCGTGAGCTGATGAAGTACGGTAGAAAATGCTCCTATCGGCTGCTTACGGCGAGAATCAAGCGGGAATTGCCGGAATTATACCATGCGCTGGCTCTCCAGTTCTATAATCCTTATGCGGAACAGTGCAGGCAGACACCCACACATTATATATTGGTTCATTCGGCCATTGAATATTTTATCAGAAAACAATAAAGGACAAATGGTTATGAAAACAAAAAAGGTTGATAAAAAGAAAACGCTGGCTTATGCGGTGGCATTTTACTTTACGGATGTTTCCGTAAAGTTCATGATGGGGAATGCGATGTATGAGTATGTACATACCGTTTATGACAGGCGGTATGATAACGGTGGCTTTAATACGCTTGCCGTAGTCTATAATTACAAGAGGATGAAGTACGAGGTATTGGTCGTATCGGACGAGAAGGTAGGTGATAAGGAGATTCATATATTATAAGTTTCACAAACAGGGCTTTTGCCATATAAAAACGGCTTTTGAGATGAAAAAGTTATCGGCTTATACGGTTGCATCCAACTGCACCGACTTGACGGATATACGTGACGGCATCGCTGAAATACATGAAGCGATGAAGACTTGCGTTGAATCCGGGAAACATATCCCTTCATTCTATGTTTCCCGGTTGGCCAAACTGGAAACTAAAAAGAAGAAACTGGAGAAACGGACGCAGGTACACATGACCGTCACCATCCGTTTCTTTATAGATGATGATACCCTTACAATGGCAGTCAGGCATTGCCTTTTCTTCAAGCTGGAACCGACTCGGCAGAATGTGATGAAAGCCATCCGTGATGCGGTTCTTAATAACGGACGTTCCATTCTTGACTTTCCGGAAGCATGGGGAGAAGATCTTATGGATGTGTCTTTCTTTGATGTGGAGAATGCCATGAAGAAGCTGCGTTCCTCATTCGGCCTATAAACTTCATTGCATATTTTTCCGAAAGTAAAGTAACCGTTGGATTTTTGGCCAGCGGTTCTTTTTTCAAAAAAGAACCAAAAACTTTGAATACAATCTTTTTTCATCTTCTAACTTATGTATTCGGAAAAAATTCCATGGCATTCAGAAAAGGGATGATAGCGGTTTGGGGATTATAGGGTAGATTTGTGGGGTAAGCTTACAGAGACAGTTTTTATAGGCAGGTTCCGAAAAGCCTTTGAGAGAGTAGGAGAACATGAGTTATAATATATGGCTATAAGTATAAATGATAGACAATTGATTACACAATTTATTACTAATACTCAGAATTTGAATGTTAATTTACCTACAAATGGTGGAGGGTGTGCTAATTTAGTTAGAGGAATTATAGAACAGGCAACAGGAAAAAGAATTTCAGTTAATCCTTTTGGAGCTTCTTTAGAAAGTATGATACAAAAAATAAATACCTATCATGATTTAGCTAAATGTAATAATGGAGATATATTATATTTTGTGCATCTTCCTAATGCTGCTGTAAATTTACATCAAACTATTCATTATGCAATTTTTTGTAATGTTAATAATGCTGGTGTACAGAAAAATGTTATTGGGATAAATGGATTAGCAGATCTTTCTTTTTCTCCCACAGCTTATCATGGTGTTGTAGCATCTGTAATATCTCCGGGTAATTTTAATGGAGTAGGGCAGGTGATATATGATACTGTAGCATTCCCTAATATTCTTGGTGAATTGTATGTTATTGATTATGAATTGATATAGGAATAAGTTTCTTCGTTATTTTATGGCGTACAGTAGTATAGAAATAGAAAAAAACTGAAAATTGAATAGTAAATTTGTTTGCTCCATGTTACGTTTATTACCGCTTGTAATCGGGCTTTGCGCAGACTTTATGTCCTGAAGGCTTTTTAGTACCCCTTCCATTTGGAAGATTTTGACAGCAGCGATGAAGGTGGTGGAGGATATATCCGGCTGGAGGCTTTTCAGTGTGTTCTCCGATGGCTGATATCCTCTCATCTTCAGTTCCAGAATGGTATTGAAGTCATCATTTCGCATAGCCTTCATGAAAGCCTCCTCTTGTTCGTTGGCAATGTCCGGATTTGGATCGTATGCAGTTGCTTGCCGAACAAGAACAGACTTTTTATTAATGTAATAGTGTCGCTATTCGTCTGTTTTTATCTTCTAGCTAAAGGCAGTAACAACCGTTCCACAAGTTCTTTCTTGTTCTCAACGGGCATCTTGTTTCTGCCTTTGGCAATGACTTCAGCAGCCAAATCGCTTTTACGCCCGGCAATGTATTTCTGTCGCTTTCCGTTTATGAAGGCCTCGATACGGAAATCATGCCGGGTGTTTTCGATGATGTTGATTTCTGATACCAAAAAGCCATCCTCTGTCTCGTAGGGTTCGACAATGGTGGGCAGGTAGTGTTTCATGGTTTTCCCTATGATCGGAGATACCAAACCGGAAAGATGCTCTTCGATGCGGTCTTTCCAATAGTCATCGATTTGATGATTGGTGGCATAATCGTAAAAATGGCTGATGGCAAGGCTGACTTCTTCGATTATCCTTTTCGCATTCTTTATTCCGTTCTGTTTGGCAAATTGCATCAGGTCATCTTCCGTGATGTCGTTATCTTTTCCTGCAATGCTCATGGAGTGTGCGTTTTCGTATGCCGCACCGTCCAAATTGGTGGTGAATGTCATGTCGTAGGCTGGGGTGATGTGCCATGTGCCGTTTCTTTCCATCAGGAAAGAGAAATTCTTGATGTGGTCATCCACATTGCCGCCCATGATATTGAATACCGTCCTACGGTAGAGTTCGGACTGTTCGCTTGCCGGGATGTTCAGTTTTCGGCAGACTTCAAACAAATCCTCATAGCTCGTTGCATCCGGATTCATGGCAGCAAGTGTCTGTGTATGTATCTTCTCTCCGTTTATCCTATCGTAACGCTCCGTCAGGAAGTGATGTTTTCCCTCAATTTGAATGAGTCGGGAAGGCATCATCGTAATCCCGGCTTCCTTTGCCATCTCATAATATACCATTTCCATTTGCGTGAACGGAAAATCGTCCCCTTCTGCAAACTTCAATATGTAGTAGGTATAGCCCTCCGGTAAAGGGACTTGGCCGGAACGTATATCATGTGTCGTTTCATTGATGGCGATGATGGCTTTCGGGTGCTGCCCTCCGGCTGATGTACCTATCTCATAGATACTTTGCAGTTGCAGTGCTTCGTCATCTTGCACGGATATTTCCTCCCGTTCCTCAAAGATACGGCGTGCCAGTTGGTATAAACTCTCTATCTGGAGAGTGGAAGAGGATTCCAATCCAGGAGTGGCCGGGATGAACTCAAAGGCTCCCATTCCCCGTTTCCCGATGAAAGACAGTTTATCTACCGGTGTGAGTTTGCGCTTGGGGATATGGTTTTGTGCCGCCCATTGGTCGAAGACCATGTTACCCCACCGATCAGGCAATGAATCTGCCAAAAACGGTGGGAGACCTTGATAAGTCTTTTCTTTGTTTCCGAGTATGGGCATACCCTTTGCCGCCGGTCCTTTGACAGAAGCGGTCAGTGGGGCGATTTCCACTCCTTTCTTGATGAAATCCGGATGATAGTTGAAGACGGCTCTTTTGTTTCTTTCGTCCCAATAGAGCTTTCCGACTTCTTCTCCCCATAACATAACACTCACAACATTATTTTCCATGTCTTATCCTTTTCGGCTTTTTATTCATTATTCGTTCCATTGTATAGGCTGAAACAGGTATTTCCGGCATCAGATCATCCATCTGTTCCAGACAGTCCACTACTCGTAACAGGGCAAGAAAGTTGCCCATATTGATGTTATAGGCCTTCCCGTTCTCAAACTGGCGTAAGGTGATAAGGCTGACACCGGCTTTCTCGGCAGCCTCTTTTTGGGTGAGCCTATAGGTTAGCCTGTATTCCTTAAATCGTCTGCCCAGTTCCACTATGATTTCCGGATTGGCCATGGCTTGGGTGATGTGATTCGTTGTCATTTTACAAAGGTAAATATATTAATTGTTAAATCAAAATATGATATATAACAATTAATATATTTACTGTTATATTGAATTGTGCGCGATGTAGTTTGTGTGCTAATCCCCCAATTCCATGCTACGTTTATTGCCGCCTGTAATCGGGCTTTGCGCGGGTTTTATGTCCTGAAGGCTTTTTAGCATCCCTTCCATTTGGAAGATTTTGGCGGCAGCGATGAAGGTGGTGGCGGATACATCCGGCTGGAGGCTTTTCAGTGTGTTCTCCGATGGCTGATATCCTCTCATCTTCAGTTTCAGAATGGTATTGAAGTCATCATTTCGCATAGCCTTCATGAAAGCCTGCTCTTGTTCGTTGGCAATGTCCGGCATATGGATCGTATGCAGTTGCTTGCCGAACAAGAGCAGGTTTTCTCCGATAAAATCGGCGTGTTCCGGCTTGACCCCGCAATCCTTGGCAGTCTCATGCCAATGCGATACGGTTTCCTGTATCTCTTCGATAATCTGTTTGTGTTTCCGGATACCCATGTTCTCACCTACCTTTTGCAGATCTTCCATCGTGAAATTGTCTTGTTTGCCGTTGAGTGACAGCTGGTGGCGGTTCGTCCATTTGCCGCCCGGTGTGTATGAGTAGCAGAGGTCGTATGCTGGGGCCAGTTTCCACTTCCCTTGTCTATCCATCAGGAAAGATAAGTTCTTGCTATGGTCGTCATGGTTCCGGCTCATGACGTTGAACACCATTCTTCGGTATAGTTCCTCCTGCTCTGGATAAGGGAGGTTCATCTGCCGCATGATACGGAATATCTCTTCGTATGAATGGCGTTGGTCACGGTCATAGTGGGCAAGCCCGGCCAATGTCTGTACATGGATCTTCTCTCCGTCTTCCATACGGTCAAAACGTCGTGTCATAAAGTGATATGACTCTTTTTCCTGAAGTAACCGGCATTCCATCATATCGATACCGCAGGCTTTTGCCATCCGGTGATAGGCATATTCGATATTTCCTATTCCTTGTGGATTGTCCGTTATCTGCGTGTGTTCGCTGTATTTGCCGCCATCAAATTTCAACAGCCAATACCCGAATCCTTCAGGAGCTTTTACCTGTCCGGAGCGTACCTCTCCGGTAATATCGTTGTAGGCGATGATGGCCTTGGGCTTGGCACCTCCGGCAGATGTTCCCACTTTCAGTATATCCAGAATGTTTCTTCCTTCCTGGCGCAGTTGGACCTGAAAAGCCATTCTGTCCGTGAATACGGATTTGGCAAGCTCAGTCAGTTCCTCGATATGGAGCACTGATGATTCGTTCATGCCGTTGATTGGCGAGGACGGCTCAAACTCCAGTGCGCCCATGCCACGTTTGCCTACATAGCAAAGCCTGTCTAAAGGGGTAATCTCTTCTCCGGACAATCCCTTGCTGGCAAACCATTCATTGATGATCTGGTTTCCGAAAGTGTCCGGCAGTGAATCGGCAAACAGGCCGGGCAACCCCTTGAAACAGTCGGTACGGTTTTCAAGGAACCGGTAGGGGGTGTTCCTGTACTGGCTGATGGGCATGATGATGGGAGAAATGTCAAGACCGGAGCGGATGAACTTCCGTTCATAGTCGAACAAGGCGGCATTGCTTTCCTTTTCCCAATAGAGAGAGCCTACGCTTTCTCCCCATAGCTTTACATCTACTATCAAATCATTCATGGTTATCTTGTTTTAAATGGCGTACACGGTAGCGTTTCTTTCCTTGCAGTTTTTTGAGCTCTATCGGGCTGACCCGGATTTCCGGTACCAGTTGCTCCAGGTTCTCCAGCAGGCCGAGCGAGCGGAGTACGCTGATGAACAACAGCAGCGATACCGATTTGCCCTTCTCGATGTTCGCAACGGTCAAGGGGCTTACACCGGAAGCCGTTGCCAGTTCTTCCTGCGTGATATGCTGCCTGATACGTGTCTCTTTGATGCGCTGGCCGATTCTCATCAGCACAGCTGGATTGCTCATTTCATTCCACATGGTTGTTCCTTTTTTGCAAATATACAAATAATCCATGTAAATATATAGATTAACTTGAATATATGATGTTAATCTATATGAATACAATGATTATAGTTGCTTTATCGGCTGTTTTTTTCTTTGAACTAGGATGAAAACTGACTAAAATCACAATGTGTTGTGAATATGAAAGAGCTAGGAAAGATGATTAAAGAGTGCAGGAAGAGTTTGAAGGTCAATCAGCTGGAACTTCTCCGAACTGGCGGGCGTGGGCATCAATACGCTGGTGGCCATCGAGCGTGGAGAAGGCAATCCTAAATTGGCTACTGCTTTCCATTGGAGTTGATTAAAGTGCGGAAAAATGTATAAGATTGCTTCTATTATCTGTTTATTTTAGTATATTTGTGCTTTAAATAAGTGCGGATAAATGTATTATACGCTGTTTTTACATGTATAAAAATGCTGTTTGTAGATGAAAAGATTTGTTTTGCAACAACTTATAGAATGGAAAAACCGTGAGGATAGAAAACCTCTGATTTTAAATGGTGCCCGACAAGTTGGGAAAACATGGCTGCTCCATGAGTTTGCCAAACTTGAATACAAAAAAGAGGCTTATGTGGTATGCCGTAAGAATAACCTTGCACGCCAGCTTTTTTCTCAGGATTTCAATGTTGACAGAATTTTACGGGGGCTGCGTGCGATGACTTCCGTTGACATTACTCCGGGTGATACGCTTATTATCCTTGATGAGATACAAGATATCCCGGAAGCACTGGAATCTTTGAAGTATTTTAAAGAGGAGGTTCCGGAGTATCATATAGCTGTGGCAGGTTCACTTTTGGGGATATCCCTTCATCAGGATGTGTCTTATCCCGTAGGGAAGGTAAATGTCATCAATATATTTCCTATGAACTTTGAAGAGTTTCTTGTCGCCAAGGGAGAAGAAGAAGCTTGTAAATTGCTTATGAGTGGGGATTTTGAAACGATAAGCCTCCTGCATGACAAATATACGGATCTCCTTCGGCAATATTATTATGTAGGTGGTATGCCGGAAGTTGTACTCAAATATGTAGAAACGGATTCCTTGCTGGAAGTCAGAAGAATACAGTCGGAGATTTTGCAAGGCTATGATCTTGACTTCTCAAAACATGCGCCCAAAGAACAGGTTCCGCGTGTCCGAATGGTATGGAACAGCATTCCTTCCCAATTATTTAAAGAAAACAAGAAATTCATTTACGGAGCTTTGCGAAAAGGTGCCAGAGCCAATGATTTTGAGATGGCCATTCAATGGCTTGTAAATGCCGGGTTGTTGTATAAAGTGCCTCGATGTACCAAACCGGAGCTTCCGCTTGATATTTATGAAGACCTGTCGGCTTTCAAACTCTATATGGTTGATTTGGGGCTTATGGGTGCTATGGTCAAGACAGATCCGGCCCAAGTCTTGATTAAAAACGACATATTTAAGGAATACAAGGGAGGAATGACTGAACAGTATGTATTGCAGCAGATGAAAAGTAAGGGCGTGTCACCGATTTATTACCATAACACAGACAATTCGCGTCTTGAGTTGGATTTTGTTATTCAACGTAATGCCCAAATGGTGCCGATAGAAGTGAAGGCCGAAGGGAATGTCCGGGCCAATTCGTTGACAGCATTACTGGGAAAAAGACCGGAATTGCATGCGGAGAGATTTTCTATGTTGCCTTATAAAGTACAGGGTAATCTTACAAATTTTCCGCTATATGCAATATAGGTGTATCCTTTTCCCATGCCGGTCATACCGTTAGAACTGATTGATAAGTATGATGCGTATGTTGGCCGGTATGTCTATCTTTGTGGCAATGAAAACAGAGAGAGGATTGATTTACGCCTTGTTTTCCGGGACGGAAAGGAGATTGGCACGGATGATCTGAATCTGTATTATAATTGATGTGACGGCTTGGATGTCCCCCGGATGAATGTTCGGGGGATTCTTTTTCTTTTGGGCGTTCCTGTGGGACGGTCAGGCTTTCCGTTGCAAGTCCTCGCCTAAAGGCTGTGGGCTTTACTCTGCAATCCCTAACGCATGGCTGAAAAGTCCTCTTGCCGGTGTTCTTCTTCATACAGCCTCATGCGTTCTTGTAATGCTTCTTTTAAATTGTCGCTTTTTTTCAGTCCGAGTTTGGCACGTATGTTCGCTCGTTGGCTGGTTATGTTTCCGCTACTCCGATGTAATAATTCGCATATTTGGCTGACGGTCTTGTCTTGCAGTATTAAACGGCAGATGTTTAATTCGGACGGGGATAAATTGGGATATATTCTCCTGATTGTATCAAGTTTACTTTTTTCCTTTTTCTGGTATGCGGCAAGGGCTGTAAAAAGATTTTCTTTGGATTGTTCCCCTATTATGCTTAACAGGGAGCTTGTCTTTTCTTCCGGGTTATTCTCGCTTAACAACTCGGCGAACGCAAATAGTTCTTCCTTTTTCATTTGGAGACGTTTCAAAAGCATTTCCTCTTCCTCTTTTAGCAAGTTGCTACTTTTTAGCAAG
>NZ_QVLZ01000042.1:0-58756 GCF_003435205.1 Bacteroides sp. AF32-8BH
GGGCTTTGCGCATAAAAAAGGCTGTGTCAGCGTTTTGACACAACCTCTTTTTTATTGTATGAACTCTGTCCAACATAAACAGTACTCCCTTTTTCCCACTAGAGTTCATGTCTATTTTATATTTAAAATTAAGAATAACAATGCTCCAATCTATTTATTCTCTGACTTCGGAATCCAACTATCCACCAACAGCCGATGCTCATCCCTCCATTTACGGGCTATTTCTTCTTCATCCATCCTGGCATCCTTCATAGCTGTCATAAAAGAGCTAAGTTCTTCTGTCGTTAGTTTGATGTTGCCAAAGAATTCGGCAGCAAACGGATCTTTCTCACTGAATCCTTTCCATGCAATAGCATGTATTTCTTCCAAGTCTCCATATACTTTCTTCGGATCATCCAAGAATTTCAAGTCAAACTGGTCGAACATCCAATGCGGTGTCCACCCCGTAATGACAATCCATTCTCCTTTGTCCATCGCTTTTTTCAAAGAAGCCAGCATGGTGGAACTACTTGAAGTCATGAGGGTATACCCATCAAGTCCGTAAGCAGCAATGGCCTTATCGGTCGTCTTCATTATCCCTGCTCCCGCATCAATTCCTACTATTTCAGAAGAAAAACGGTCTTTATTAGCTTCCAGCTCATTAATAGACTGGATCGTAACATATTGAGGAACAACCAGTCCGACGCGAGCTTCTCCGTATACCTCCCCCAAAAATTCGATGCTGTCCCCATACTGATCCATATAATCTTTCATCGTTATTGGTAACCAGGCATCCAGAAACACATCAGATTTCTTTCCTGACATAGATACAAAGATGGGGGCAAGGTCAGCATTTTGCAGTTCAACCTCATATCCATGCTCTTCCAATACCACCTTGGCCAAATGACTCATGGCAATACCTTCCAGCCAATTGGCATAGGCTATTTTTATTTTCTTTTCCTCTAGGTCTGAATGAGCACAGGAAGCCAGCAAAAGCATAGCCGAAAGCACTATTCCTACTATTTTATATATTCTCACATGCATTTTTATTCCTTTCCGTTTTAGTTCTTATTTTTTCGTCCTGCCATTCCTTGTGTGATACGGTCTAAGATGATAGCTAAAATAACAACAGCTATACCACCTTCAAACCCAAGTCCGATTTTCATTTGGGTAATACCTTTCAATACAATTTCTCCCAGACCACCGGCAGCAATCATGGCAGCAATGACAACCATAGAAAGCGACATCATAATTGTCTGGTTGACACCTGTCAGAATGGTGGGCAACGCCAAAGGAAGCTGCACTTTATACAATAACTGCCAACGGGTAGCCCCGAACGAACGGGAAGCTTCCACTACATTTTTAGGAACTTGCCGAATTCCCAATCCGGTAAGGCGGACTACAGGAGGCATAGCAAAGATAATGGTAGCAAACACTCCCGGCACTGCTCCCAATCCGAAAAACAAAACAGCAGGAATCAGATAAACAAAAGCAGGCATCGTCTGCATCAAGTCGAGAACAGGACGAAGTATTTTCTCTGCACGCGGACTGTTTGCCGTCCACACTCCTAAAGGTACACCAACAATCAGAGCCAGACAGGTAGATGAAAAAACGAGAGCCAGGGTTTGCATAGTAGCCTCCCAGAATCCCATTCCATAGATCAGTAATAATCCCAATGCGGTGAAAATTGCCGTACCGCGTCCTGCTTTCATCCATGCGAGTGTAGCAAGTACCAAAATGGTTATATAAAAAGGTATTCCGAAAAGTATGTGTTGGAATCCTATAATAAAACTACCGATGCCCGCATTCACGGCATCAAAGAAAGTGGAAAAATGTACCATCATCCAATTGATGGCCATCTCTATATATTGTCCTATATTTATCATAAATCTATTGCGTTTTGAATTATTTCGTTTATTTCTTCTTTGTCTTTCCCGGTCACTTCGATGATTAAGGATGAAAGCGGGATTGTTCCTAAAAACTCGCGCGTCTCATCAATCACCCATACCGGCGAATTGCTCTTTGTCATTAGAGGAAGTATATCCTCCAACACCGTATCCTCCAACACAGAATGTACTTCTGTACGCACAATCGTTTCAATGGATTTTTCCTGTTTGCTACGTAACTTAAGCAAGTCGTTCAGACGTACTTCTCCGACCAGTTTATCATCGGCGTCTATGACAGGTAATACGGTGATATTCTTCGCACGCATCTTACGAATCAATACTTCGGGACCTTCTTTCTTCAGACGGGCCACCAACGGTTTGTCAATCATTAAAGAAGAGGCGGTAATAATTTTGCTCCTATCCACGTTTTCAACAAAACGGGCTACATAATCGTTAGCCGGTTCAGTCAGGATTTCCTCCGAAGTACCTACCTGCACCACTTCTCCGTCTTTCATGATGGCAATACGGTCACCTAGCTTAATTGCTTCACTCAAGTCGTGGGTAATAAAAACAATCGTCTTTTTCATCTTTGATTGCAAGGCCAGTAGTTCATCCTGCATCTGTACGCGAATCAGAGGATCGAGAGCAGAGAAAGCCTCATCCATTAAAAGCACTTCAGGATTATTAGCCAGAGCACGAGCCAGTCCGACACGCTGTTGCATTCCACCGGAAAGATCGCCTACCATCTGATTTTCATATCCTTTCAATCCGACAAGCTTCATGCTTTCCATCGCTTTCTTCTCACGTTCCTCTTTCTTCACTCCCTGAAGTTCGAGGCCGAACGCGATATTGCTCAATACGGAACGGTGAGGTAACAGACCGAAATTCTGGAAAACCATCGCCAGCTCTTTCCGGCGAACCTGCAATAATTCTTTTTCGGAAATTTTAGATATATCTACTCCGTTTACAAGCACTTGTCCGGCAGTAGGACGTATCAGACGATTGATACAACGCAGTAATGTCGATTTTCCACTTCCCGAGAGTCCCATTATCACGAAAAACTCTCCTTCATTAATTGAAAGATTGGCATCTTTCACTCCTACCGTACAACCGGTATCTTTCAGAATTTCCTCTTTACTCTTATCTTTTTTCAACATCTTGAGGGCTTTCTGCTTCTCGTTACCAAAGATAAGGTACAAATCCTTTATTTCTATTTTACTCATATAATATATTGGTTTAGATTATAATATTTGTTTTGTTTTCAACTGCCGCATTCCTTATTCTCACTTACGATAAACAAGTTGAATGTTCGCATGGTTCAGTCATGTCACATGATAACATGACGGTCCGACGTTTTTTAAATGGTTTAAAAAAAACAGACAGAGTAGTTTAAAAGGAATAGAATTTGATAAGATTATCCTCTTAATGAACAGTAGAAAATAGTATTTTCATAAATAAATAACAGTCTGTTCTTGCATATTGTTGGCACAAAGGTAAGGAAAATAGATTAAATATGCAAATTTCATTCAGGTACGGAGTAATTCCAAAGATGCTTTTTCAAGTCTACGCATCCATTTTGTTTGAAAGAGATCCCTTCTTCCAACAAGAGTTGTTTCTGCTCTGTCCAACCCGGAACAAGCCGTCCCGACGCATTGACAACCCGATGACAAGGCGCAGATAAATCATCCGGAATCTGTTTCAAAGCACGCCCCACCATACGGGAACATTGAGACATTCCCAATAATGCGGCAATTCCCCCATAGGTAGAAACTTTACCTACCGGAATTTCTCGGACAACCTGATACACCTCTTGACAAAAGGATGCGGAAAGGCTCGCCTTATCTACTTTATAATCTTTCATCACTCAAACATTACTTTATTTCAGTTCCAAAACTAGATAAAAAGAAAAGAATTTGCAAATAACGAAAGCATTTCAAATAAAATATGCAACTTTATTTGCTTTATTTACAAATAATCCCGACCTTTGTACCCAATAAAAGCAACCCTATTATTAACAAAACAAGCACTGCTGTTATGAAAAAGAAAACTATCCTGTTCGCTTCTTGTTTATTGGGAGCACTGGCTTTCAGCTCCTGTGAGAAGAACCTTTATGATGAAAGTAAACAACCCGAGAAAGAAAAGAGAATAACAGACTTGAATATTCCTGCTGACTTTGATTGGGCTGATTCTCAAAACGCTAAAGTTAAATTCACTTGCCAAACAGCAACTACAATCTACGTATACTCTGAAAAAGATTGTAATGAGAATAGTCTAATGTTACAAATGGATGTGGATGCAACCACAAAAGAACTCCCACTTGAAATACCAGGATACTTAGAGAATGTATATGTGAAATATGAAGGAGAATCTAACGTATTCACTATTCCCGTTGAAAATGAAACGATTTCCATTTCAACAGTTCCTAAAACAAAAGCATTAACCGGCAAAGCAGCAGCCAAAAGTGGAATGAATATATTTCAATTTTGCTATCCACAAAGTCGTGGTTATGCAACAGTTATGTTTGAAGACATGTATCCAAGTTTAGGTGATTATGATTTCAATGACTTTGTTGCATGGTACAAACTTCAAATACCAGAATTCTATCTTGATTACAAAAAAGGTGGATATTGTACAGAATATCTCTATATAGGATTCCAAGTCAGAGCTATTGGTGGTGTTTATGATTATGACCCATATATACGTCTGACTGATGTTAAATACGATGAAATCAATCTAAATCTAACTTCTGATTATCAAGATGAAAGATTCAAGATTCGAAAAGGACCAAACGGAGAAGTGATTCTTGTCTTTGAAAAACCTTCTATACCAGAGGGGTATAAATACTTTAATACCGATCCGAACCAAATGACCAAACCTGATCTGTTTGCTCCGTATATATATCTGCACTTCAAGTCATCAGTTAGAGTAGAAAGACTACAAAATAGTAAGGTGGATATATATCTGGCTAAGAAAAATCATGGACAGGAAATTCACCTTAAAGATTATAAATCTGTTTACGGTTCTCCACAAGAGAAATATGCAAATGAGAAGAATTTTGTATGGGGATTCAAAATACCGGCAGCAATATATCATGCCACTGAAACAACCAGCTTCCTGGAAGCATATCCCGATTTCGAAGCTTGGGTAACTAGCGGAGGAGAACAAAAGAAGATGTGGTGGGAGAACTGGAATAGCAAAAAATTGATTATCAATTAATCAACATATAGAATAAAGAGGTTACAAAACTTCATATTACTTATTCATTTAGGCGCGGATTACGCAAAACATGAATCAATCAGTCTCATGTTTGCGCAATTCGCGCCTAAAGCATACATATACCAGATTTACTATAATATCCAATCAAAGAAATAAGTTCTATCCTTTCCTCTTCAACAAATCTGTCGGACTCTCTCCAAACTGTTCTCTATAACATTTAGTAAAATAAGAAGGAGAACTAAAACCAACTTCATAACCTATCTCTGCCACTGTCATATCCGACGAAGCAAGCAGGGAAGCAGCTTTCTTCAAACGAGCTATACGAAGCAGTTCATTCGGGGAATAATTAGTTAGGGATTTGATTTTGCGATAGAGTTGCACACGGCTTAATCCCATATCTTTACCCAAGTCTTCCACATTCAAATTTGAATCTCCCATCTTTGCCTCAATCAAAGCTTTGAATTTTTCCACAAAGTCTTTATCCATATCACAGACATCCTCTTTCGCCAACGTTTGTCCGTCACCAAAAAACTGTTTCAGGCGGCGGTGTGAATCTATCAGATTACGAACGCGTGCCAATAGTAATTGCGAACTGAAAGGCTTGGAGATATAAGAATCTGCACCACCATCATACCCTTGAATTCGTTGTTCATCCAAAGAACAAGCTGTCAATAGGATAACAGGAATATGACAGGTTTGTAATTCGCTTTTCAAGCGACGACAACATTCAATTCCATCCATTCCGGGCATCATTACATCGGAGATAATCAAGTCCGGGACATATTTCATAGCTTTACGAATACCTTCCGAGCCGTCTGCAGCTTCTATAACAGTATAATCAGTATGAAGCAATCCATGCACATATAAGCGAATATCAGCGTTATCATCAATAATCAGAACGCAAGGTTTGGAAGAGTCGTAACTTTTTTCCAATTCCTCTTCTTCGTAAGTTAAAGCATCATTCAAGCTCGAAGAACCGGAATAACCGGAAGTTGCAGGAGTTGCCGGAACCCCAGCAACGGCAGAGGTTGTAGCATCGGTGGAGGTTACAGAAGTAGCAGACACAGAGAATGCCGGAGAGTTTTCAGAAACAACAGTCTCGCAAGTCTGCACAGGCAAATCAACGGTAAAGATAGTTCCTTGCTTTTCATCACTTTCCACCGTGATGGTACCTTTATGCAATTCCACAAAAGCCTTTACCAATGCCAGTCCAATACCCGAACCGGCATGGTGCATATCTATCTTATAGAAACGGTCGAAAATATTCCGGATATGCTCCGCAGAAATCATTGAACCGGTATTGGCAACGGTAAAGCGAATCCAGCAATGATCGTCTTTAGTCAGGGAAGACAAGCGTACAGTTACTTTTCCGTTTTCCGGAGTAAATTTGAAAGCGTTGGAAAGGAGGTTGAAATAGATGCGTTCCAACTTTTCTACATCTGCCAATGTGCGGTAATCCGTATCCGGCATATAATCGAATGAGAAATGAATATGCTTCTTCCGGGCTACTGCCATGAAAGATTCGTTCCATCCTTCAAAAGAAGAAAGAATGTCTAACGAAATAGGAGTATATTCCATTTTTCCATTCTCGTATTTACGAAAATCCAGAATCTGATTGACAAGACGCAAAAGGATATTCACGTTTCGCTGAACTAACAATAACATTCGGCGCTGATCTTCACTCAAAGACGAATCAGCCAGTAAATGCTCTACCGGGTCGGCAACTAATGTCAGTGGAGTACGAAAATCGTGAGATATATTTGTGAAGAAAACCAGCTTGGCATGAGTCGCTTCTTCCAGTTGATGAGAAAGCTGGATAAGCTGATCCCGCTGTTCTTCGAGTTTGTCACGCTGTTCTTCAAGAATATCCCGTTGCTCTTCGAGTTTATCGCGCTGTTGCTCTACTTGTTTCTTCTGTTCGGACAACTCTTTATTCAGGCGATTCTTGGAACGGAGGGATTTATAGACTACCAACAACAATCCCGCTACTAATAAAAGAATAACCAAGCCGCCATACATCACGACCTGCTGCGTAGCTACACGCGACAGATACCCACCGATACGTCCGTTCAATGTTTCAATCTTCTGATCCAGTTCCGAGATATGGGTAGTCTGAAGTTGCATAACGTGCGCGTTCGTGCGGTCTACAACGGCAGTATTCATGACCGTTTCGCGAGGATAAGACTTCTTCTCAAGAATATTCATGGCCAGTTGCATCACTTTGTCCCCATTAGTCGGATAAATAAAAGTTGCATCCAGCACATTGTCAAGCACCAATTCAAGCCCGTTTCCTTTGCCGGGCAGGGCATCAATGCCAACAAAAATCATTTCCTTTTCACGTCCGGCTTTCTTCGCAGCTTGATAGGCTCCCGGAGCGATACGGTCGTTATGTGCATATACCGCATCAATCTTCGGATGACGGCGAAGCATACTATCCATTTCCACTTCTGCCGGTTCACGTTCCCAGGCAGCATCCGCTTTATCAATCAGTTTGATATCCGGATAATTGCTGATAGCAGCCATAAATCCCTGATGGCGTTCCATGGCAGGGGTGGAACCACCCAGTCCGGTAAGCTCCACTACATTCCCTTTCCCTTTCAGACTTGATGCGATATAATTTCCTACCGCACGACCTATTTCATAATTATCGGCACCGATATAGGCAGTATATTTATCAGAAAGTATCTTCCGGTCTACAAGAATGACAGGTATTCCTTTCTGATAGGCCTCCTCCACAATTGGAGTCATGGGAGCCGCTTCATTGGCGGAAATTATCAGTAAATCAACTCCTTTATCTATAAAATAATGAACATCTTCCGCCTGCTTACGGTTATCATCCGCCGCCGAGCGGATTTCAACCGACACTCCATCATAAAACATCGCTTCGCGAAGAATCTCATCATTCATCTTGTGCCGCCAAGAGTCATCACTACATTGGGCCACCCCAATACGGAAACGAGGCGCATCCTGACGACAGGCCGCCAAGCCCAAAAGACAAAACAAGACTGTTATCCACTTCATATATTTCATCGCTTCAATCATTCCCTTTCTTTCGTATATCTTTTGTATTTCTTTCTGTAATCCAAATTTCTCTCCCCGCATTATTTGCATTCACCACCGGGAAATACATCAGTTCCACTTTCACAGGGTTCAGCGTGTATTTTCCAGTAAAGCGTGAAAGCAAAGGAACCGTAAACTGATAAGTACCTACCGGTAATTTTTCGCTAAAGATAACAGTTTTCTCTTTAAAATACTCACGATATACTTCAGAACGGGAGAAATTAACAGGTTTTGAGGCATAACTACAACCTGCCGGAACAGGAACTTCGAGCATCACATATTGCGCACCCTCCTGTTTCACCTGCAAGGTAACTGTCAATGTAACAGGTACACCCGCCACCAAAGAGTCTTTTTCCAAAGTCGCCTCCACCTTGAAAGCATCACTCTGACGAGCATTCATCACACGCTTCATTGAATAGACACTATACAATAAAGGCTCTTTTCCCGTTTTTGAAATAAGCAGACTGTCGCCTGCTATCAGCCGGGCATGATAAGGAAATTCCGTAATTCGTTGATGATCCTTACCGCTCACAGACACCGACGTTCCTGACATCCCTCCGGAACCTGCCAACAAATCGGTCAGAACAGTTGCCACAGCCGAAGAAGCCTGATACGTATTCCATCCGCGCTCCTTAGTCCGCAAAATATACAATTGCATATTTTCTTTCAACTTACACAGGGAAGGGTCATTTTTAATAATCCGGTAGGCTATCAATGTATTTATCATCTGATTTCCCTCCCAATAATAAGTACGCCGTCCGTCGTCACAGTAAACACCTTCCAGCATATCCTTTTTCAGATAAGGACGTACGCTATCACCCACATTCACCGAATCCACCTGTTGCTTGATTTCCCAGAGAAGCAGCTTCTCTTTCAAGTATGAAAGAGGACGATAATACTTGTTTCTATTTGCCAACGAGTCTTCTTTCTGTTCCAATTGCCGGACGAAAGGTTCCAATAATCTGACTGCCGAAGAATAATCCGCCTCTACTTTCCACTCATGCAGAGCATGAAGTATTTCTATATCTTCCAGTTTCATTCCTCGATAAGGACGCGTATGAGCATACTCCACTTTCAAACCATTCAGATTCAACTCCACAGGATAACCTGCATCTTGCGCCATCTTCAAAGCCCGCAGAATATGCGCAGACATCCAGAAAGAAGTATTTTCAGAGTTCCCCCACCACGACCATAACTGATGTTTGTTCTGATGATTCGTCAGTCGATGGATGATAGGTCGAATTGCTTTATCTACTTTCACCTTTTCACCCTTACTCTGCATATACTGTTGGTAAGCCAACAAACCGATTAACTTGGATGCCAGCTGCTCATTGCACAAATATTTGTATCCTGTCAAGTAATTCACTGATTCTTTATAGATGTCCAACTGATTGTCAGTGATACTCACCATCACTTCTTCATCCTCGCCGGATTGCACTTTGACCGTCTTTGCATCGGACAGAATACCCAATGTGCCCTCCGCCAATTCAGTTCCCTGTGGCAGTATCGGAATCGTATATTCCTCTCCATCCTGATAGCCATCGTCGCGAGTGAAAAGATAGCTGATGGTCACGCTATCGGCATGAACTGCCTGCATCGGCACTGTTTCATGAAATCCCTCCATGAAACTCACTTCCTGCCGTTTCAACGTATCCGTTCCGACGCAGAACTGTGTCTTTCCGGCTATGTGCTGCCCATCCAGATAATTGCGGATAGTCCCAACCACCGTACTCTGATCCCCCTCCACCAGGAAGCGGGGAGTTTTCAACTCCGCCATCAACGGTTTGTAAGAGCGGATGGAACGTCGGAAAGTACCCGTCTGCAAACGACGGTTCATGCCATAAACGACAGTTTCCCATTTCGTCACATTATCGGGGAAAGTTGTTTCAAACTGTACCGTTCCGGTTTTATCCGTAAACAAACGAGGCTGCCAGAAAGCTACATCCGAAAAATTCCTACGTAAGCCATTCAATTGCATCAGTTCATTATACAACTGTTCGTTATCCGCTTCTTCTTTCGCTTTCTGATCTTGCTCTTCCAGTTTCTCCAAAGGTGCGGTTGCAGCAGCAGAAGAAGAACCTACCATTAATCCGGCAACAGACCCCGTCAACGAAGATCTTGAACGCATGCCGTATCCTACAACGACCACTTCCTCCAGCGCCTGACTATCTTCTTCCAAAGTAACCAACAGATTGGCTCCGGGAGTTGCTCTCATCTCCTGCTGTTTAAAGCCGACATAACTAAACAAAAGCTGATCCCCTCCCCTGTCACAATCCATTTCGAAATATCCGTCCATGTCGGTGATCGTTCCCTCCGTCGTTCCTTTCACCACCACGCTGCACCCGATTAAAGGCTCTCCGGTAGCATCCGTTACATAACCGGAGACTTTACCGCCGTAATTGCGTACATACTGCCTGATCCTCATTTCCCTGTGACCAGGAAAGTTTGTACCGATCCTGCCAATTCCTCTTCCCAGCAAGAGCCACCCTGCTGACAACGAATCGCGTTCGTGTAGAGGCAGAGATTCCATATCTACATCCAGATAGGTATATGATTGTATCGTCAGAGCATCCTGTTTCAGATACTTTCCATTGTTATAAAGCAAAATCGCATCATACGTTCCGGCAGGAAACTTGGAATATATTCTATTCATTTGCACCAAAGTATCCGGATAAACCAGTTCTCCGGTAGTGCAGTCTTTAAAGAGCAAGTTAGCCACTCCGGTAGAATCTTTTTCTTCCGGAAGCCGGAAATTCAACGTCTTATCCGGCAGGGAGAAATAAATCCGGGTGGGATGCCAACTCTTTCCCTTGCGAAGTTCGGCCACCAGACTACGGAATCTTTCCGGTGATAAATGGTAATCATTCAAAGTCGGAATCTTTGCCACAGACGAAAAATTCAGATAAGCCGGGCACAGTTCCTCATCCTTATATTTATAAACCACATTGCCCTCGAATTCATAAGAGAAACCTCCCTCATGCCGATACAACACACCATTCATATATTTCCAAGGTCCCGGCTCCACAGGACCTGCCAATATCTTTTTCTTGTAGCGCGACAGCTCCATGAGTGAAACCGGAAACAGCTTTCCATTATGTTCGAGCGAAGTATATACCGCCCCATCCATCACCGGAAGACGGCAAAGATACCGTTCATAACGCTTCTTCTCTTCCGAAGTAAACTTATACTCATCATATTTCCCTTTCCTCTGCCGCAACCAGACTACTTCCACTCCTTGCGGCAACTGATTCATATCGAAACTTAAAATCGTTTTCTTGCCCCGGTCGAAAGCCAGAGAATCAATGATGAAAGCCCTGTCGTGCATTCGCAACATTATCTTCTGCTTTCCCGACGGATGCAATACAGGAAAAGAATACTGCTTAGGCTGTTCCGTCCACGAAAAATAGCAGGGAACATCGTTCTGCTCAATCACATAGATATTCACCGCCCGCCCGTTCAGCATCACATAAGGAGCAAACTGGGTGGTTCCATCCGGTGTATCAACCGTCTGACGGAACAGATTTCCCGAAGGATAAGCAAACTGATAATAAGGCAACTTATCCAAATGAAGCAACTGGTTCCAATGCTGATAATCCAATGTGCCGGTATGTAGATACTCTTTTTGCTTCATTGAGTAGGAAGCTCGTTGCTCGCGCGGACGGGGTGCACTCCCGTAATAGGGTAAATCGGGTACGTGATAATCCAGCTGCGTGTTGACCGCAAAAGCTGTCAGATCGACGTTGGATACCGGACGCCCTTGTATATTGGTCACGTTCAATTTTGTTTTCACTTTCTGACCGGGATACACTCGTTCCGGCAAATCAGATTCAATCACCAGCCGTTCGGAAGGTGAAGTGTACGAGCGTTTCAACATACATTCCTTATCCCCCATGAAATAAAATACTTCTACGTAATAGACGGAAGAGGGATCGATCTCTCCGGATTTGTGTTCCATCTCTTTTCCCGAACCTTTCTGCAACAGGCGGTTGCCTTGATACACATACCAGGAAAGTTCCAGCTGCAAAGGATTGGAAAGGGAGACACAGAACGAATCTTTTTCTATGCCGCCATTCAGTTCCAGTTTGGAGTCAAGTGCGGCGGAAGCAATCGTCGTTTCATATCCTGTTTCCGGTATTTTGAAACGATAGTCCGTCACCGCCTGATTGAACGGTTCGCGATAGGGCAAACGCACTTTCTTCACTTCTTTCTTTTCACCATAGGTCAGTTCGGCCGCCACAGGACGCTCCACTCCCAGGTCGAAGAATGAAAAGCAAATAGTATCCGCCTGCGTAGTGCACTGCATATCATAGCACGAATAGTAGAAAGTCGCTTTGCTCTGCTGCTCCAAACGGTTATTGTCTGCCGTAAGCAAAACTACATTCACCGTATAGAAGCAATCGGAAGCTCCGAATATCCGAGCAGGAATATCTACCGAAGCTTTCCCGGAAGCATCCAGTTCCGCCTGCACGGACATCAGTGTATCGGGCAAAGAAAGTATCTGCGCATACGACTTCAGTACCTGCTGTCTGCCGACAGTCACTTCTACATTCACCTCCCGCAAAGGAAGTCCGTTGGCATCCGTTGCACTGATATCCATGCGGTTACTCTGCGATGCATATTGCACATTCGAAGCCAGCTTCACCAACAACTTGTTTCCGTTCAGTTCGTAGTCTTCATATTTGAAATTGGTGGAGGCTACGATGCGTCCCCGCTTATCACGAAGTTGTACAGTATATCTCTGATCGAGCTTCAGGTTCAATGAATCCGCCAACAGGAATTCTCCGGCGAAGCCTCCCGGATGGTAAGGGACGACGGACATTATCTTCTTATAGTCACGCCAGGAAGAACCGACACGCATCCACAATGAAAGTTCCTGTTTCAGAGGACGTTTATGTTCGGAGAGAGCATAAGACTTGAAACGGACAGTTTCGCCCGGTCTGTATTTATTCTTGTCAGTAATCAGGTAACTATAAAACTCCGGTGCATCTTGCCGCCCATAATCATTTTTATACCAGGGTGGTACAAGGTGTTTCCTCAAATCGAATACCGCACGAAACTTATCCACTTCAACCGTCAGGATATGCTGTTCTTTCTGCGACCAGTTATCGTCAGTATACGTCTGACTGTCTTCATCGTAATAAACAGCCTTGCTGCCTACCCGCACTTTGGCATCTTTCCTGATAGTTTCCCCGGCATCAACCACCTGCAAGGTGAGTACACCATACTCCTTGAAAAGGAAAACATGAAAAGGAATCACCGGAGCATAACGGTAATGAACTTCGTTCCGCTCTACATCAGCCAGCAGAAAATGCCCTTTGACCGGAGGATTGCTCCAAGTATCCGTGAAACGGGCAAAAGGAGTCTGCTGTATTTTATCCCATTGTTTCTGTCGGAGTTTGCCTTTGAGAAGTTTCAAAGCCTCTTTGTTAGTCAGTTCGAAAACGATCGTTTCGGGAGAGGTATCATCCCAGATCATCGGTTGTCCGAATGCTCCATTGGCAAAAAGCAGGACTCCCAATAACAACAGGCTCTTTAGCTGGCATAGCATTGTGTTCATAGTATTCGATAGATTGATTGAGAACAAAAATAGAAAATAAAACTGTGAGTATGCTATAAATCACTCGATTATTCGCAATCTTATCCCTTGAAAAAAGTAAAAATGGTCCCCCATATTTACGCGGGAACCATTAACAAACGTATAAAGGGTAATACGAACACTTAATTGATGTTATAAAACATCTCTTTTTATTTGGATTATTTGCTAAGTTGACAGAAGTCCGTATCTTTGCAATGTGTTTTTCATAGTATTAGATTTAAGGTTAACAAAGGTTGGAGCAAGGCGTTGCTCCTTTTTTTATGCCTGTACGTTTCGTACGTACAAAAAACAAGAGGTACACCCCACGAAATGAAATATACCTCTATGCTTACTATCAATAAAAGAATTACATCAGTCTATCTTTCAAAACCTGCGGAAGTTCGGGCATCGCACCTCTCTGTGTGCAGACATAAGCAGAAACCTCAACAGCCAGCTTATGCGCTTCGGGCACCGGTTTTCCATTGAGAATGGAGGCACAGAAAGCAGCTGTAAAAGAATCGCCTGCGCCCACTGTGTCGGCAACCGGTACTTTGGGCGTCTCCTGGAAAGAGACAACGCCCGGTGTGAACACATAGCTGCCATTGATGCCGCAAGTGAGAATCAACATCTTCAGGTTGTATTTTGCCAACAGAATCCAGCATTTATCCTGCAAATCAATGCCGGGATAACCAAACATACGGCTGATAGTCACCAGCTCTTCGTCGTTTATCTTCAGGACGTTGCAACGGTGGAACGATTCGCGCAGTACCTCTTTAGAGTAGAAATCCTGGCGGAGATTGATATCAAATATCTTGAGCTGTCCGTCTATATCGGGCATCGTATCCAGAAAGCGATTGATAGTGGCACGGCTCACTTCATTACGTTGAGCCAGCGAACCGAAGCAAACAGCACGTGTGCTCAAGGCCAGACGTTTCAGCTCATCCGTAAAGGGAATGTTGTCCCACGCCACGCCCTCTTTGATTTCGTAACAAGGCACGCCCTCGTCATCGAGCGTCACCTGCACCGTACCGGTAGGATAATCGACCTGTTCAATCTGCATCTTCAACTTCTTCTCGTTGAATACTTTCAGAATTTCTTCTCCCAGTTCATCCCTGCCTACGGCACTCACTACACGACTGTCAAAACCAAACTGTGATACATGATAGGCAAAGTTTGCCGGAGCACCACCGATTTTCTTTCCTTCGGGCAACACATCCCAAAGTGCTTCGCCCATTCCTACAATTATATTATTCATGATATACGGGTTTTATTGTTTCCAAAGTTATAAAATTATTTTCTGATACGGAACGTATAATACAAGAGATAAAGCACGCCCACCGTCATTACGGCAATAGCACCATTCTGTCCCATGGAAGTATCCGAAGCTACTCCCATTGCCAACGGAAACACCGTCCCGCCGAAAAGTCCCATAATCATCAAGCCGGAAACTTCGTTTTTCTTACCCGGCAAATAAAGCAATGCCTGCGAGAAGATAACGGAAAACACATTGGAGTTACCGAAACCAATTAAGGCGATGCAGGCATAGATAATTGCCTTTTCATGGAAGATAAACAAACCGATCATGGCAATCAACATCATCACCACACTAATGCCGAAGAAAGATTTCGGAGACATCTTACGCAAGATGAAAGAACCCAGAAAACAGCCCGCCGTACGGAAAATAAAATAAAGACTGGTTGCAAAAGCAGCATCATCCAATCCCATACCAATGCGCTCCATCAGAATCTTCGGGGCGGTAGTGTTCGTACCTACGTCGATGCCGACATGGCACATGATACCAATGAAACAAAGCAGAATAAACGGTTTGCCAAGCAGGGCGATGCATTGTCCGAAAGTAGACGGTTTGCCATCTTCTTTCTCCTCTTCAATCTGTGTGACATTGAGCAGAAGAATAGCGATGACGGCCACAATCATATAGATAGGGAACAGGATGCGCCAGCCTAAATCGAAAGTCGGAATGGCCTGTGTCGCTCCCCACATGGCGATATAAGGTGCCAGGAAAGAAGCAATGGCTTTCACAAACTGGCCGAAAGTCAGGCTACTTGCCAGGCGGTCGCCACGCACGATATTGGAAAGTAACGGATTCAGAGAAGTCTGCATCAACGCATTTCCGATGCCCAGGAGGGAGAAGGAAATCAGCATCAGCATATAGCTGTCGCCAAAAACGGGTAGTAACAAAGAAGCGAAAGTCACAATCAAACTAAGCAATACGGTTTTCTTCTGACCAATGCGGCTCATCAGCATGCCGGTGGGTACGGAGAAAATCAGGAACCAGAAGAATACCAGTGACGGAAAGATATTCGCCTGTGAGTCTGACAGACCAAGGTCTGCCTTTACGTAATTGGAGGCAATGCCTACCAGGTCAACGAATCCCATGGCGAAGAAGCAAAGCATCACCGGGATTAGTTTGGAGAGGGAAGAGTTTTTACTGTTTTCCATTATTTTATCTTTTATATGATGAATTCTGTTTCCATAGGGCGGAGCACATACCCCTACGGCAATGTATGCATCAGTCCTTTATATAGTTGGTGTATCCTCCCGTTCCTTGTTACTTTAAAGCTACGGTCTTGTTGGGTTACCACGGCCGTGGTAGCTTCTTCCCACGGCTGTGAAGAGTTCTCACCACGGCCATGGGAGGATCTCGTCACGGCCGTGACGAACTAACAGAACCGTAGCTTTGAGGAAAGTATCTCCGTACTTTAGTAGAACTCTTCCACTAGGACAGACGTACTCTTCCATAAGGAAAGACGTATTAGTCTATAGGGAAAGAAGTTTTTACTCTAAAGAAACAGGGAAAGAGCGCATGGAGTTAGGAGAATGAGCTTATTTCTTCAACTTGTAGATCACAAACGAATCTACTTTATACGCTCCTCCTTTACTGTAAAAGTCGATATGAGTGTAAGGTTCCGACGGGAATACTTGATTAGTCATCACAAAACGTCCGCCATCACCAAAGGCTTCCACACTGGATTTGTCAACAAACAGACGGAGTTTCAATTCGTCTTTTCCACTTTCAATGGCCGTCCAGGTCAACATTGGGAAGTTCTCATTGAAACCTACATCTCCGCTCTTGCGGCGGTCCATCGAGAATTTCTTTTCTTTCATGTCATATTGCATATCCACTTCTTCGCCTTTGTCATTATAAAGACGGAAGCCAATTACATCCGCATATTGATTTTCGATAGTCAGTTCTATTTCGTATGCACCCTCATTGCCGGCAATCATGTCTTTGATGGTACGTGTTCCGTTCACTTTAAACGAGCGTTTCTTGGAGATGTCACGCAGTTTCAGCAGTTCGGGAGAGGGAGCAGACTGAAGATAAGTCTCGCCATCTACGGTGAATAGGCTCAAATCACGAGGAACAGAGTTCGGGCTACGGTATTGAGAGGTAGGAACATCGTTTGCATATTGCCAGTTGCTCATCCATGCGATAGCGATGCGACGGTTGTCGGGAGCATCACTCCAAGTTACAGTGGCGTAATGGTCTTTTCCCCAGTCCATCCATTTGGTTTTGGAGGGTGATTCATTTACAAATTCTTTTCCGTTGAAGGAGCCTACAAAATATTGAGTAGCCGAGTCACCGAAAGGACCGTCGCCGAGGCTGCAAAGCAGTACCCATTTCTTTTCATTCGTTCCTTCTACCGGGAGTTCGAATAAATCGGGACATTCCCAAACGTTTCCGTGTGCGCCGTGTCCTTTGCCAAAGCAGCTTTCAAATGTCCAGTCTTTCAAGTTGGGGGAAGAGAAGATTTGCATTTCCTGCCCTACTGCCAATACCATGATCCAGCGTTTGGTGCCTTCGTACCAGAATACTTTCGGGTCGCGGAAGTCACGTGCTTCGGATACTAATACAGGATTGTTTTCGTATTTGGTAAAGGTACGTCCGTTGTCGGTGCTGTAAGCAATGCTTTGCACCTGACGGTCGCCGTTTTGTGTATAGATGGCGACGATAGCGCCTGCACCGAAGCCGGCGGTATTATGATGATCTATCACGGCGGATCCACTGAAGATAGTGCCGAATGCATCCGGGGCGATTGCTACGGGGCGATGTTCCCAGTTTACAAGGTCTTTGCTGATGGCATGTCCCCAGTTCATATTTCCCCATTTGGAGCCGTAAGGGTTATATTGGTAGAAAAGGTGGTATTCGCCGTCTTTGTATACCATTCCGTTCGGGTCGTTCATCCATCCGTAGAGGGGAGAAAAGTGATAGGTGGGACGGAACTTTTCACGGTTGCTTGTATCGAACGTATCGGACAATTTCATTTCCTTGCAGCAAGCAGTGTTGTCCGGTGAAAGGTTGACACGCACCGGGTCGTTGGAGTTCATTTTAAATTTGAAAGAGATTAGTTTGCCGGAATAGTCGGAAAGGTCTACCGGAACAAAGTAATCGACTTTATGGATGGCCAGACGGACATCGAAGTTCTTTACCTCTTTATTATTAACAATCATGCTGATACGCACATCGGGCGATGCATCTTCTACGGGCAACAACAGATACTTCTGGTTAGTGTTGACACGTACGAGGCAATGTCCTTCTCCTAAATCTTTAATTAATAGAGGAGAGTTGTCCGCACGGGCGGATAGAGAGATATTCATCACAATCATACAAAATAAAACCGCGAAGGTTTGAATTTGTTTGGAAGAGAGTCTTAAATTCATGCTTTATGGTATTAAGGTTGTTACAGTGCAAAGATAGGCGCTCCGGGATGAAACGCCTATCACTTTTGTTTCAAACACTGTAAAAGATGTTACTTTTCTATTAATAGGTGCTCACTTGAATATCTGATACAGTGATTTCACCTTTATAACAACAGAGTGACCACGGATTCTTCTGCATTTGATAGATGCGGTTCGTGAAAGATAACTGGTCGTTGATGTAAGTCACACAAACCGATTGGTCACTGTAAATCGTCACACGGTATTCATTATCCGCCGGAATATTGAATTTGTTATCAAACAAGTATTTGGCATTGTCACCGTCTTTCTCGAAGTTGGCTTTACCCTCGTCAGCGTTGACGTGGATGCTATACCATGATTTGGAGTCCGTTCCACGGACGAAAGAGATTCCAAAACGATCTGTATTCGAGGATGCTTTTACGGTAAAGGAAATCTTGTTGTGTACTTTCAACCGGTTGAAGATAACGGAAGCTCCTTCGGCCAACGTATAGGTTTTACCGCTTTCTGTTACGTTTCCGTCTTTAGCCATCACTTTTACCTCTTGTGCGGAAGTGTATTTACGGTCGATTGCATCGGGAACTCCAAGAGTCAATGTACCGTCTTCGTGCTGAATGAGGCGTTGTGCCACCAAGTTGCCAGCCCATTCGGGTTCTACATCCCCTACGTTTCCATTATCATTACCGGCACGGGTAGGACACCAGCCCCAGATGTAACGGTTGGTTCCATCGGAAGCAGTCTTGCCTGCATAGAATGCACGGCTGTCCAGCATACCTTCCCGATTGTCCGGCCATATTCCGGCATCATTGGCGGTGGTTGCTTTCAGTTCTTCAAGTGTTCTGCCTTTGAAGTATTGTACCTTGCGCATGAAGGAAGCTTGTTCCGAATAGACCAGATACCACCAGTCTCCCATTTTGAATACGTCCGGGCATTCATAGAAACGGTCCCACATCATGGTCATAAATATGCCAGCAGACGCCCACTCTTTCAGGTCAGTAGAGGTGAATTCGGCAATGTGTCCTTTTCCGTTTTTACGGGTGGCAATCAGCATGTGATAAACGCCGTCTTCGGTCTGGAACAGGAACGGATCGCGGAAGTCATTCTTGTCATAGCCGTACGTATCTCCTTTCAGATAGAAAGTGCGGTTCTTGGTCCATGTTTTAAAGTCGGGAGAGGTAGCTACCATGACTACCTGTGCATTCTGGTCGGAAGAAGGTTTGAATTTATTGCCGGTGTAGAAGGTGTAGTAGAGTTTATCAACCGGATTATAGATGGTACCTCCTGTACCGATGGCAGCATCCTGTTCGTCACGACCTCCACACGGAATCAGTTCGCCGAGAGATTCATAAGTAGCACCGTCTTTGGTGGCCACCCCGAAAATGGGGTGGTAAGTAGCTTCGGGGTTCGGACGGTAGTCTTGCAGGTACATCACTTTAAAGTCTTTGGCAACCGGATCATAGAATGGCATCGGGTCACCAACAAAGCCTACCTGCGGTTTATAGTACATCGAGAAGCCATGCTCGTCGGTCGATTGGAAGTAAGTGGCTGTACCATCCCAGTCTCTTTGAGTCAATACGGGATCCATCTCATCACTGCAAGCGGTCATTGAGGCCAACAGCGTGGTGATTGCTATATGTAAGATCATATTTTTCATAATTATTGCTTATTCTTTTATTTACATAAGTAGTTGATTGCATTCAGAGTCATTTGCTCTACGTTGTAGTGGTAGTAGTCGGCAGAAGCGTCTACGCCTTTACCGTACCAGTCGTAACAACCGGAGCCGATACAAATTGTGCGTCCGCTGTTGGCGCGCGGCTCAAATTCGGCAATGACTACCGCACCGTCACCTCCACGTGCCAGGTCAATTCCTCCTGTCAGGTTACGCCATTCGTTCAAGTCGGCATAACCTCCCCAGTCTGTTCCGATATGCCATTGCGCTGTACTATTGGTTATCGCATAGCCGGCATCACAAGTATATACTGTCGATTTGTCGCCATCTTTCCATCTTAAATCCTGGAACAACGGATGCGATTCGCTACCGGTAATCGGGAAGCTCCACGGAGAAGCCGTAATTTCGGGTGAGTCTTCGTTTCCTCCCCAACTGTTGTTGGGTACACGCTCATCTTTTGCAATGCTAAGGTCCTTAATATAGAAAGTTGCATAGCGGGTCAGCAACAGGTTACCACCGTTTTGATAGTAGACTTTAAATTTCTCTACGGCAGCTTTCGCATCATCCGGCAAAGGAGGATTATCGCCATTGTCTGCATGAAAATGCCACCAGATTGCAGTATATTTACCTAAATCTACTTTTCCGTCTACTACATCTTTGAATGAGATGTATTCGGACATGGATATATTATCCATCATCCACTGGGCAGCGGCTTTTTCTTCAGGACTTGTCAGTTGGCTCACAGAAGAAGCTGTGCCGATAAAGGCAGTCGGAATTACATTTCCTTGAGTAACTGTTACTACATAAGGAGTCACTGCCGAACGGTAAGTTGCCGTATAAGTGACAGGGTTGGTAAAGTCCTGGATGCTGCCGGATGCCGGAGTCACAGTGACTCCATCTGATCCGGTGAATGTACCTTTCAACTGGGTGATATCCACTGTCAGTGGAACAACTACAGAGATTGTTTTTGATAGCTGGTCTACTTTTCCTACATAAGTATCATTCAACTTAAAGGTCAGTATCTTTGCTTCGTCTCTCTTCACGGTAATCATATAGCTCATCTGTACGTCGCCATTCTTCACGGTCAAAGATACGGGAAGAGAAAAGTCGATTGTTTCACCAATAGCAATGCTCGCCGTAGCACCTTCGGAAAGATTGATTTCACTGACGGCCATCCGGGTAACGTCATAATCGTAAGGAACTCCCACTACGATTGTCTTATTCTGATAATCGATCGTCCCTGCGTATTCATCCAGTTTGATAGAGTTCACCCATACATCTCCGTCCAGACGAAGATTGGATTTGAAGTCATCGCTACATCCCGCAACTGTCAGACATGCTACAGTCACCAACAGGATGGTATAGAGTTGTTTTATGATTGATTTCATTTTATTCTTTGTTTTAAGATTGATGGTTACCAACCGAAATTCTGTGTATAATTTCCGTTACTAGCACTGATCTGTTCGAATGGAACAGGGAGGTATTCGTTCTTATTTTCTGTGAAACCTGCATTCTTGTAGACAGAGCAACGGGATGCTTCGGTCACATAATAAGCATTGATGACGTCTTTGGCTTCTCCCCATCTTACGAGGTCGAAGAAACGTGAGCTTTCCATTCCGAACTCTACACGACGTTCCCATTTCAGCATTTTCATCGCTTCGTCCTGTGCATAGGCTTTCAGTTCATAAGGAGTTACTTTAAAGTTTACTCCGTACTCTTCTTTGTAATTGAAAATCAGCATGGTACTTCCGGCTGCACGACTGCGGACATCATTGATAAGTGAGATAGCGTCAGCGATACGTCCATCGTTCAACTGTATCAGGGCTTCGGCACGCATCAGCAATACGTCTGCATAACGGATGACGATATGATTCAGAGAACTTGCCCAATAAGAACCTTTTTTCAAACAGTCACAATCCGGGTCTACATTCTCTTTGAGAGAAACATAATATCCGTAAAGTCCCTTGCTACGGCTCCAGTCATCATTCTTCTGAATCATGTAACCTTCGTTGTATTTATAAGGGAAGCCCGGCATACCTACCGTGTGGAATAAACGGGGGTCTACATTGTCTGACGTAACCTCGTAGTTCTCATTATCATAAGTGCTGAACAGCGGTTTTCCCTGCGAATCAGTTTTGAAAGCATTCACCAGATTCTGGCTCGGCTTGTGGAAATCACAGCAACCGAGTATCTGCGGAGTTGTCAATCCCATTCCCCAGTTCAGGTTACCGTTGTAGGTTCCGTCGTTGATAGAATACTGAATGGCCCATACAGATTCGGCACCATTTTCGTATTGCGGCAGGAAGTTCATGCTATAATCAGTTTCCAGTCCGTAACCGGCTTTGGCCATGATAAGGGGATCGGTATATTTCACCACCTGTTTCAAGTCTTCTTCGTTGATGCCGGTAAGGTTGTTGTTCACTCCGTCCTGGCGGTAAGCCTTATATAGATAGGTCTTTGCCAGATAAGCGGCAGCGGCAGCCTGGGTAGGACGTCCTTTTTCCATTTGTATCTCCAGCAGATTGTCGTAAGCAAACTGGAAGTCGTCTGCTATCTTTTGCCATTGTTCATTATTGGTATAAGTGGTATTCGAAAGCTCGTTGTAAGCATCCGGATCCATGTTTTCATCATTCACGATAACGATCTTCTTGAACAGTTGCTTCAACATAAAGTGAGCATGACCGCGCAGGAATCTCATTTCAGCAATGCGCTGGTTCTTCAGCGGATAAGTTTTCTCATCCATCAGGTCGAGTGACTGTAAGGCTGTGTTGGCACGAGTGATGCATTGATACAGTCTTTTCCATATATCGTTGATGTTCCAGTCTGTAGTGTTGATACCTTTGGAAATCTCCAGTGCGTTGAACACACCACCGTCTTCTGTTCCGGAACCACCTTTATAACAATCGTCGGAACGCACATCATAATTCCAAAGAGAGAATGAAGAGTTGATGTCGTCACCTGTCGCCCAAATGGCGTAGGCTGAAATCACGAGGTTATCCACGTATTCGGGAGAAGCGATCTGATCTCCAGTCACAATGCCCTGCGGAACCTGACGATCCAAGAAATCGTCACAGCTGCTTGTCAGCAAGGTAAATCCGATGGTTGCTATATATAATATCTTTTTCATAATCGTTCGTTTTATAAATGAGGTAAATTAAAATCCGATGTTAAGTCCGAATGTGATATTCACAGGGATCGGATAAGAGAAGTTCGGATTCTCCGGATCTTCTCCCGTAAAGTCCTTACTTTTGATAGTCAGCAGGTTTTGTGCGCTGCAATAGAAACGCAAGCGTTCCATTCTCAACTTCTTGGAGATGACTGCCGGAACTGTATATCCCAACTGGATATTGCGCAGTTTCAGGAAAGAACCGTTTTCTACAAAATAAGTGGAGACGCGCTGTTCATTGTTTGTATCGCTACGAGTCAATGCCGGGATATTGGAATTCGGATTGGTAGGCGACCAGGCATTGAGCAAACGGGTTCCTTTGTTCAGGAAGCCGACATTAGCTGCACTCCAGAAATCGCTTTTCTTCTTCACGTCACTAATGATATCCACTCCCTGCACGCCTTGCCAGAACATAGTCAGATCGAAGTTCTTATATTCCAGATAGATATTCAAGCCGTAGCTGAAAGAAGGAGTAGGATCGTAAATCCATTCCTGGTCTTTTTCATCAATCACACCGTTGTGGTCGATGTCACGATAGCGAATACGGCCAACAGCTGCACCTTCCTGCGTAGCGTGATTATCAACTTCTTCTTGTGATTTAAAGATACCGTCGGCAATGTAGCCCACTTGTGAGTTGTATGTATGACCGACTACGCTCTTTACTCCATTACCACCAAACTTACCATTAGCGGCCACCGTTTCCGGTAATTCAAGAATTTCATTCCGGTAGGTGGAGATGTTTCCGTTCAGGTCATAAGTCAGTCCGAAAGCAGTCTTGTTACGATAACCCAGATTAAATTCAAAGCCTTGGTTTTTCATCGCACCCGAATTAATCCAACGGCTGCCACCTTCTCCCAATACTCCTACACCGGCCATTTCGGTCAAGATGTCGGTTGTTTTCTTGTAATAGTATTCCAATGAACCATAGAGAGATTGTTTGAACAAGCTGAAGTCGATACCGACATTGGTCTGTGTGGTTGTCTCCCACTTGATATTGTCATTACCGATCTGGTTACGTTTGAATCCAGAAGGTAGAGTGCTACCTCCATTGGAACCGGTAATATCGTATGCTGTACCGTAGCTCTGACCTCCGAAGGAATCTGTTGTACCATAGTTAGGCGCGTAAATCGTGTAACGGGCAAGGTTGGAGATTTCCTGATTACCGGTCTGTCCCCATGAAGCACGCAGTTTTAAATCGTCCAGCCAAGTCAACTCTTTCATAAAATTTTCCTGTGTGATGCGCCATCCCAAAGATACGGAAGGAAAAGTGGCATAACGATGGTTTTTACCGAAGCGGGAAGAACCGTCACGACGGAGCGTCAATGAAAGCAGATATTTGTCTGCATAAGAATAGTTCATTTTACCGAAGAAAGAGACAAGCGAGTAACCTTCGCCGGCACCGTAAGCCTGTGCTGTGCCGCTACCTGCATCGGGCCACATATAGTCGGGAGTAAGGATAGAGAAATCTTCTTTGTAGCCGGAGAAGTGACTGTCGTCTTCCCGGTTTAGCTCCATACCTGCCATGACGTCTCCACGATGCTTGCCTATTTCTAACTGGTAAGTGGCAATGGCATTCCACATCCATTTGGTCCAGTGTTCCTGTTTGGCTTCTACGGCACTCTTCCCGTTGTTGGTCTGTGTTCCTTCCTGATAAGGATAGGTGAAGTAACGGGCTTGTTTGTTTGCATAGTCCAGACCAAAAGTAGAACGAACATTGAATCCTTTGAAGAGGCTTAGATTCACATAAGCATCACCGAACATACGCCAGTAAGTGTATCGGTTGTCTTTGTTGTATTCAAGTACCGCGCGAGGATTACGACGGTCCGGCCATCCGCCTACCGGTCCTCCCCATGAACCATCCGAAGCATAAACGGGGATAGCGGAAGGAATGTCCAAAGCAGTTTCAATAATTCCGCCGGGAGCTTGTACTTCCGAAGTACGGTTTAAGGTGAAATGCTGGCCGATAGTCAATATATCATCAATTAATTTATAATCGCTGTTCATACGGGCGGAAAAACGGTCGAAGTCTGTATCTTTGATTACACCCAGGTTTTTGTAATATCCCAGAGAGAAGAAGGAAGAACCTTTCTCCGAACCGTTGCTGACAGAAAGATTGTATTGCTGGATGACACCTGTACGGGTAATTTCATCAAACCAGTCGGTATCTGCCACAGGCATTGTATTCTTCGAGTCCAGGTATTTGGAAAGACTCATACCGTATAGTACCGGATTTCCGTTGGCATTGTAGCCCCAATTATAGTTATATCCCAAAGCATTACCATTCGGGTTCTCGCCATCGTTTACATAGGCTTGCCACATGGCACGTCCGTACTGTTCCGTATTCAACACATCCATCTTACTTTGATACATGGAAGCTGAAACCGAAGCATCAAAGTTGATTTTAATCTGGCCTTTCTTTCCTTGTTTGGTAGTAATGACGATAACGCCATTTGCAGCACGCGAACCGTAGATGGATGCTGAAGCAGCATCTTTCAGTACTTGAATGGATTCAATGTCGTTTCCGTTCAATTCGTGCATACCAGCTTTGGTAGGAACTCCATCGATAATATAAAGAGGATCGTTGTTGTTCAGCGTACCGATACCGCGAATACGTACGGTAGCTGATCCGCTCGGATTTCCATCCGCTGTAATGTTCATACCGGGCACGCGGCCTTGAAGTGCTTTCACCGGGTTGTTCTCCCCTTGCTTCTGGATTTCGTCTACTTTCACTACGGAAACAGCACCGGTCAGGTCGGCTTTACGTTGAGTGGTATAACCTGTTACAACCACTTCATCTACCATTTGAGTGTCTTCTTCCAATAATACATTAACGATAGCAGCCGATTTTACGGTCACCGGTTTATAACCAATATACGTAATCTTTAGAGTAGAGTTAGCCGGAACCGAAAGGGTGAAATTACCATCTAAATCAGTAATTGTTCCATTAGCAGTAGCTGTAGCTTCAACAACAGAGGCGCCGATGACCGGCTGTCCGTCCGTTTTAGAAGTAACGTTTCCTTTCACCGTAATGTTTTGCCCCCAAAGGACTGACATGAAAGCAAACAGGAAACAAACGCTGCAAAGAAGTTTTTTGTTCTTCATAATACGATGCATTAGTTTGATGTTATTAAATTAAAAGTACGAATTTTATCTATATCGATAATGCAAATTACGGTTGATTTATATCAAACGACTGAAAAAAATGTTTCAAAGGCTATAACATTTGTTGCATAGAACGCTATTTTATAGGGTTTTATACATGTTTTCTTTCATTACGGGAATTCTTGGATTCATATTCTTTTATAATCGCAGAAAACGCTACCTTTGTATAGTGATATGAGCCCAAAGAAAGAACGACTCTTCATTAAATAATAAACTCTAAAAATAAGATTCATGACTAAGCAACAAGCTTTAAAACTCTTTGAAGAAAGAAGAGTACGTACGGGTATGGGATGATGAACAAGAGAAGTGGTATTTTTCAATAGTAGATGTGGTTAGCATCTTAACCGAAAGTACCGATGGACGTAAATATTGGAATAAACTAAAACAGAGACTTAAAGAAGAGGGAAATGAAACGGTGACAAATTGTCACCAGTTGAAAATGCAGGCAGTTGATGGTAAAATGCGCCTTACCGATGTTGCCGATACCGAACAGCTTCTCCGCCTTATCCAATCTATTCCTTCTCCTAAGGCAGAACCTTTCAAACTATGGATGGCTAAAGTTGCCAGCGAACGGCTAAACCAAATACAAGACCCCGAATTATCAATTGACCAGGCTTTAATGGATTATAAACGTATGGGATACTCTGATAGCTGGATTAACCAACGTCTGAAATCAATAGAAATCCGTAAAGACTTGACTGATGAGTGGAAGAAACATGGATTGCAGGAAGGCGTTCAATTCGCTACACTCACAGATATTATTTATCAGACATGGTCAGATATGACATCTAAAGAGTACAAACAATTTAAAGGATTGAAAAAAGAGAACTTACGGGATAACATGACCAATAAAGAATTGGTATTAAATATGCTTGCCGAACTTTCAACTAAAGAAATATCTGAAACCAGCGATCCGGAAACATTCAGTGACCACATAGATATTGCTCAACAAGGAGGAGAAGTAGCCCGTAATGCCCGACTGGAACTAGAAGCTAAAACAGGAAAGAGAGTAATCTCTCCTCTTAATGCCCAAAGTGGTATCCTACTGAAAGGTAAATCTGAAGACAAATCGAAAGAAGGATCGGAAAATGAACTTAAAGATTGACTCTAAAATAATCCAATAAATCAACGATATGAAAACAATCTCCAACAAACAACTTACGATTCAAGTATCTCCTCACGGAGCTGAACTCTGCAGTATCGTCGCCAATGGAAAAGAATATCTGTGGCAAGCCGATCCTGCTTTTTGGAGACGTCACTCTCCTGTCCTATTCCCAATTGTCGGGAGCGTATGGGAAAATGAGTATCGAAATGAAGGGGTTCCTTACACGCTTACTCAACATGGTTTTGCCCGTGACATGGAATTTACGCTTGTTGCTGAAAAAGAGGATGAAGTGCGCTACCGCCTTGTCAGTAATGAAGAGACTTTGCAGAAATATCCGTTTCCATTCTGTCTGGAAATAGGTTATCGTATTCAGGGAAAACAAATTGAGGTTATGTGGGAAGTGACAAATACCGGTGATAAAGAAATGTATTTTCAAATTGGAGCACATCCCGCTTTCTACTGGCCGGAGTTTGATGCAAACTGTTTGGAAAGAGGATTCTTCGGATTTGACCCAAAAGACGGTTTGAAATATATTCTCATTTCAGAAAAAGGATGTGCTGATCCTTCTACAGAATACTCCTTAGAGCTGACAGATGGATTGTTACCACTGGACATACATACTTTTGATAAAGATGCTTTGATACTGGAAAATGAACAGGTTCGTAAAGTTACCTTATATAATAAAGAGAAGCAGGCTTATCTAAGTTTACATTTTAATGCTCCGGTAGTTGGTCTTTGGTCTCCACCTGCAAAAAATGCTCCTTTTGTCTGCATCGAACCCTGGTACGGACGTTGCGACCGCGCACATTATACAGGTGAATATAAAGATAAAGACTGGATGCAACAGCTGCAACCGGGAGAGATCTTCCAAGGGGGATATATAATCGAAATTGATGAATAATTGATGAATGAAAGTAGCTGCCGGATCTCACATCTGACAGCTACCAATACCTAATTCTAATCTACAAAACCTAACTTATAAACCTAATCGATATACATTAAATGAATCGACATTAAATGTACCTCCTTTACTATAAAAGCACATACGGTTGTATGGTTCCGATGGGAATATGAGATTGGTCATTGCTATCTTTCCCCCATTCAGGAATATTTCTACAGAACATTTGTCGACAAAAATATCCAAAGCATATTTCTTTTCTTTTCTTATTGGCGCCCAGGTAGCTAATGCAAAATCATCCATATAATTGATGGAAGTCGTCTTTCTACGGTCGTGAGCCTCAATCTCATGAGGCACACTATTCTTTCCGAAATCTACAATACCACTTTTCGTCCGATCCATTACCAGTCTCTTTTCCGGAAGATTGAAATAAATATCCACCTTTTCACCTTTATCATTAAAGAGACTGAATCCCATTATTTCCGCCCCTCCAGCAGTAATATCCAATGCCAGTTCATAAGCACCTCCATTATCTGCCAATAAAGAATTGATATGATAATCATTAGCAACTGTAAATGTAGGAATCTCTTTACTTTCTTTTCGCAAAGCTTTTATCTCCGCCACCGGAGCTGCCGAAAGATAGACTTCGCTATTTTGTGTGTAAAGGCTTAACTCACGTGGTAAAGCATTGGCACTGCGGAATTGCTTCGTCGGGACAATATTACAATATTGCCAGTTACTCATCCAAGGCACAGCAATCACACGATCACCAGTATTCGAGAAACAAACGGTGGCATAGTGATCTTTGCCCCAATCCAACCATTTCGTGACATTTGGCTGATTGTCACAAATAAACTTCGTTCCATCGAAATCTCCTGTGAAGTACTGGGTAGCACTCCCCCCGAAGTAACATCCCGGATTTACATTTACTATCAATGCCCATTTCTTACGGTTCGTATCCCCATCTACCGAAAGTTCTACCATGTCCGGACATTCAAACTGACAAGGCTGCACTCCGTATCCTTCTCCGAAGCTGCTCATATAGTTCCAGTCCTTCAGATTCTTAGAATCATAGAAACGCATTTCTTTATCGGCAGAAACAATCATAACCCATTTATCTTCCGGTTCATACCGGAAAACTTTCGGATCACGGAAGTCTTTCAAACCGTCAGAAGAACGCAGAATGGGGTTCTTCTCATATTTAGTAAATGTCCGCCCGTTATCCTTGCTAAAAGCAAGACATTGTATCTGCCCGTTTTTGTCACTGGCAGAAGTATAAAAAGCCAGAATACTCCCTGCTCCGTAACCGGCTACATTCTCCTGATCGACAATCGAGCTACCCGAAAAGATATGTCCCAATGTGTCACGGGCAATAGCTGGTTCCAGATGTTCCCAATGCATCAGGTCTTTGCTGACAGAATGTCCCCAATGCATATTTCCCCATTTGGAACCATAAGGGTTATATTGAAAATACAAATGATATTCTCCATCTTTATACACCAACCCGTTAGCATCATTCATCCAGCCATAAAGGGGAGTATGATGATAAACAGGACGAAACTTTTCTGTATTGGTAGTATCAAATGTATCAGATAATTTGATTTCTTTCCAGCAAAGTGCGTCTTTTGATTTATTACGGACACGTACGGTTACATTCCTCGTTCCGCCAGGCAAAGCAAAGGGAACAAAATAATCCACTTGATTCTGTGCCAAACGAATATCCATATCGGTATCGGCAGCTTCTCCTGTATGGAGGAGAACCTGACTTTCCGGTGCTTCCTCTTCTATAGGAAGCAATATATAATTAGTCGGATTGGTGATATGGATGACAGTCAAGCTATCACCTTGCTGTTCCAAGGTCAATTTGCTTTTAGTCGTATGGCAATAAGTCAGTCCATAAGAGACTGTTAATGCAAGTGCTACACCTTTACATAGTTTCATCCAGGGGGTTGTTTTCATGGCAACAAAGTATTCCTAGTTTATACAATCTTTAATCTAAAAATAGACGAAGGCAAAGATAGGGGATATCTTCACCTTCGTCTATAAACTTTGTTTCAAGAGGTATCAATTTTGATACATCTATCTATTCATGTTCTACTTCAATACGGACAATCGGACTTGTACTGACAGACAAATACTTGTTTTCCCGAATTATCATTAAATACTTCTTCTTCAAATCCTCCATACTTATGTATAATATCAAAACCACTCCATTCCAAATATGAATCTAATTCTTGAGGAAAAAACATTCTCATATCCAAGTTCTGAATAGAATTGAATTCACCATTGATAAAATAATGCCATTCTATACGATTTATCTGAGTTTTACTTTCATATCGCATGGTCTGCTTTATCAATACTTTTCTACCATCTTCAGTGGTATATGCAGCTATTTCCTTCGGTTCTTTTTCACCTTCAACTATATATTGAATATTCGGATTAAAGCAATCTAACAGAAATAAACCTCCTTCTTTGAGATGATTTTTAACGACATTAAATGCCCTAAACAAATCTTCATTCTTATATAAATGATGGATTGAATTAAATGGAATAAAGACAAGATCGTATTTGTCCTGCAAATTTAAAGTTCTAATATCTGCCTCAATAAACCTTATTTCTAATCCTGCTTCAGAAGCTTTTATCTTCGCTTGGTCGAGCATTGAAGACGTATAATCAACGCCACTAATATTATATCCATCCTTTGCAATTGGAAGAGTAAGCCTGCCTGTTCCACAGCAAAGTTCAAGTATTCGGGCATCCTTACTTTTGGGTAACCACCGCTTATAAAAATGCAAATCAGCCAGATCGGTATTCATCCCATCATAAATATTTGCATCATAAATTAAATCGCCAACTTGATAATTACTATTCATTCATGTCCTCCAATCTCTTTTTATTTTCACTCTACTCGAAACCAATATCCTTTGCATCCGGCCTCAAATGACCAGTAACTCCTCAATCAGCCCTAAGAGTTACTGGTCGTTCGCAAATTTAGCAAATATCTGTAAGCCAACTATGATTATCTTTTAAAACCTTCATTTTAATGATCTTCAATTCTAATAGAAGCCTGATATGGAATATTGTTGATATAGTCTACCGAAATTCAAACCAATCAATATTCATCGGACTAAGTATGTGAATCTTCATTGTATGTGTACCGGCTGATAATTGCAGGTTCGACACTGTAAAATCATTGTATGTAGTCCAATTTCCCGTAGTTGTGACTACAGGATTCAACTGTGCGCCTCCATCAAAAGAAAGGGCAAACTTTCCATCCTTCTCCGCTGCTGCACGAACCTTGACTGTAGAAACCTTCTCCTGAACATTAAATGTATATTGAATCCAATCGCCACCGGAAGTATTACTTATATGAACAATATTATTACTTGCACTAATCGCTACCCCCTGGTCGCTCCGGTAAGACTTAAAGTTGCCGGATGAAGCATTCTTAAAGCTATATTGTCCGTCATCAAAATCTTCCGCCTGAATGATACCGGGCACTTGACTGTGTCCTGCCCCAAACTTAATCCAATCGATATCAATATCCCCACTCTTTATACGAAAATCAATATATTGTTCGCCTGTTTCCAACTCTATTGGATACACTAAAGTCTCATTCCATACTCCGGCAGAACCGCTTAATACTATTTCACCAGTCTTATAAACTCCATTCACAGCAATACGGAATTTACCCCCCGAACGCTTCTGAAACATTCTGCAAGTAATACCATAACGTCCAGCCTCTTTGACGTTGATTGAATAACGCACCCACTCTCCCGATTTCATACCTTTAAGATAAGTGATTCCGTTTTGCGTTTCCTGTTGCATTCCTCCCTCCAACGGATTTTTATGGTATCCATAATGTTCACCGCCTGTATTGTAGTTTTCAGCCTGTATTACTACAGATGGCGTCATCCTCACTTCTACAGCCCGACCACTACGGGGACTCCCCCAGTTTTGTACCATCTTCAATTTATTATTCTGATCATACTCGATCGGATCGACACAAACCGAACGCAATGCTCCTTTTCCCGAATAATTAGCCGTATGATAAAAAGAATACCACCGACCTTTATACTCTACAATAGAGCCATGAGCCGTTTCTTCACCATGAGGATACATATATGCGCCGCATGGAGTGAATGGTCCCAAAGGATTGTTCGACATAGAATACTGCATCCGGTTACCTCCCTGACTACCCGCATGATTATCCGAATGGCTCAAATAATAGTTGCCTTTGTACTTATGTACCCAAGGTGCCTCATGAAAATCAGTAAAACCACTCAAAGGACTCATTACTCCATCCAGTTTAGTCCAGTCATCCTTGCGCAATTTAGCACCCCAACAGCCTTTGCCGGCACCGCTGGTATAAATATAAGGTTGTCCGTCATCGTCTACAAATACACAAGGATCAATCGTAGAAGGAATACCGTCAATCACTCCTTTCACCCTAAACTTTGCCGCAGGCTCCTTACTGGTTGCTACAAAGATGCGCCACGTATTAGCGTCAATCTTATGAGGGAAATAAAAATAATATAACTGTTCTTCTTTATTATAAGCACAATCAGGAGCCCACATAAAGCCATCGATTCCCATACCCACATGTGCTTTTACTGTGGCCGAATTCATGATCTCCCCATGATCCGTCCAGTTTTTCATATCCGTAGTGGAAAAAACATGGTATCTGTCCATGCGGTCACATCCTTGTGTCGGTTCCATATCATGTGAAGCATAAACATAAAGACGACCGTCTGCCCATACATGTGCTGAAGGATCGGCAGTATAAAGCGTTCCCGTAAATGAATTCTGATACATCTGCGAAGAGAAATCAACAAACAACGGATTATGCTCATAATAACCGTATCTTGGATACTCAAATTGAGAACCGTCTACTTTATCCCCGGTATATTCTCCGGTACGCGTAAACACAAACTTATCCAGATTCATACTCCCCGTAGTGCACCATCTCAATACATGCCTGCCCTCACTTAGTTGTACATTGGTTACCTTCACCGAATGTGAGTAGACACTCCATTCATCCTCCGGCGATTCTACGATCTGACCGGCAGACTTTCCGTCCACCTCAAAATAAAAGCTGGTCTTTCCCCCACCCGACACACAATAAGTATCAATGGAATAGGCTCCTGCCTGATTGACCTGTAGTGTATAACAAAGCCAATCACCGTTATTGACATTACCTATATTTATAACTTCTCCGCTTTTACTGATAGCCACTCCTTTCTCTGTACGGTAATCCTTATAATTTCCTGCCGTACTGTTTTTAAAAGAGAAAGAAATATCCTGCCCACCATCATCAAAATCTTCTGCTTCTATCACTGAAGACACTCCCGATATCACAGACAAACTATTTCCTTCCGAATCTTTTTTAAACGGAATTCCCCGATAATTGGTCAGATATTCCTCGCAACTGATCCCATTGTCATAGCGGTCATCAACATACTCATATTCATCGCCGCCATCGTCCCCCTGCCCCGGATCATCATTGATTGACGCACGTTCCTCCTTACAAGAATTTAAAGCAATCATTCCTCCCAAAAATAGTGGAAGAAAACACCTCAAAGTAAATAACAAATTGTGTCCCATAGTTTTTCTTTTTAATTAAATTGAACTCGTTAGATTTGTGATTGTAAAGATAGCATGAGGCGCTTACCTCCGTTATTAAAACCGGATTAACCAAGAATTAAAAAACAATTAAATCACTTAACAAGCAATTTTTCTTATCAATCATCCCCAAAAACAGTAAACCGGACACCGAATAAAATCATTTTCTCCATCAGTTTTTTTAGTTCCGCAAAGATGCTTGCCAAGGAATATTTTACCCTTTATTTAGAAGAAAAACAGATGTTTTATACAATTAATCACTTTTTAATCCCAGATTAAGCCCTTTCATTCCTCCTTTTTAATGCTTTTCCCTTTACTTTGCCGCTAACTAATAATATCCGAAAAACTATTAATATACAAATATGAAGAAGAATCTAATCCTATTGTGCAGCTTGCTGACAGGTTTTACCTTACAGCCCATACAGACAAATGCACAAAAAGCGACTAACGATCAAAAGTTATTTTATCCCTACTCTTTTGCTCCCAGTGAAGGCTTGGTCAATAAAACCGAGAAAGAGCATCGTCAAGAGATTTGCCTGAATGGTTATTGGGATTTTCAACCCGTCTCTTTACCGAAAGAGTACAAACAAGGAAAAGGAGTAGCTCCCCAACTGTCCCTTCCGAAAGATGGCAACGGTTGGAGCAAGACACGTATAAAAATACCTTCTCCGTGGAATATCAATTCTTTCGGCTATCGCGATCTGGAAGGTCCCGACCATCGCAACTATCCTTCTTATCCTAAAGAGTGGGAACAAGTAAAAATGGCATGGATGAAAAAGAACATTACGATTCCCGCCAACTGGACAGGTCAGCAAATCAAACTTTACTTTGAAGCAGTGGCCGGATATTCCGAAATCTATATCAATCAAGAAAAAGTAGGTGAAAACTTCGATTTGTTTCTGCCGTTTAGCTTCGACATCACGGACAAAGTGACTCCCGGTGAAACAGTGGAAATTCTGGTAGGCGTACGCAGCCAGTCCTTATTCGAAGATAACTCGACTATCGGTCGCCGCATTGTGCCGGGAGGTTCTATGTGGGGATATCATATCAACGGCATCTGGCAGGATGTATATTTGCTGGCCTTACCCAAAGTTCATATAGAAGATGTATATATAAAACCATTGGTTGCCAAAAACACATTGGAAATAGAAGTGACCCTACAAAATAAAACCGACCGGAAAGCTGATATACAACTGCAAGGTAATGTCAGAGAATGGATAAATTGTGCCGGAACAGACATAAACTCTGCTCCCGTTCCTGCATGGACACTGGGTACGGAAGTATTACAGGTAGCACCGCTCAAAGTTACAGTTGCGCCTAATGCATCACAAAAAGTAACCTTGCAAGTCCCCGTCAATGAAAACATACTGGAATACTGGACTCCCGAACAACCGAATCTGTATGCCCTGTTACTTTCCATAAAAGATAAAAAGCAAACCATCGATACAAAATACGAACGTTTCGGCTGGCGTGAATGGACATTGCAAGGAACCACACAATACCTGAACGGTAAACCTTATGCTTTACATGGAGACTCCTGGCATTTCATGGGTATCCCACAAATGACACGTCGCTACGCATGGGCTTGGTTCACTGCCATTAAAGGTATGAACGGAAATGCAGTCCGCCCGCATGCACAGGTTTATCCCCGCTTTTATATGGATATGGCAGATGAAATGGGTATCTGCGTATTGAATGAAACGGCCAACTGGGCCAGTGACGGCGGACCGAAACTGGACTCCGATCTCTTTTGGGAAGCATCGAAAGCACATTTGAAACGTTTTGTCCTGCGCGACAGAAATCATGCGTCGGTTTTCGGCTGGAGTATCAGCAATGAAAACAAGCCTGTTATCCTGCATGTATATAATCGTCCCGAACTGATGCCTGTTCAAAAGAAAGCATGGGAAGAATGGCGCGACATTGTACATCAGTACGACCCTACCCGCCCATGGATTTCAGCAGACGGTGAAGACGACGGTGATGGCATATTACCTGTAACCGTAGGACACTACGGAGACATCAACTCCATGAAGCGCTGGACCGAAATCGGAAAACCTTGGGGAATCGGTGAACACAGTATGGCATATTATGGCACGCCGGAACAGGTTTCCAAATACAACGGAGAACGTGCCTACGAATCACAGGAAGGGCGTATGGAAGGACTAGCCAACGAATGTTACAACCTGATAGCTAACCAACGCCGGATGGGTGCTTCATACAGCACTGTTTTCAACATGGCATGGTATGCACTGAAACCACTCCCACTCGGCAAAAAAGATAAAAGTAAAGCACCCAGTGTCAGCGAAGACGGTGTATTCTTCGGCGAATACAAAGAAGGTGTTCCGGGCGTCCAACCGGAACGCGTAGGACCTTATTGCACGACGTTCAATCCGGGTTATGACCCGACTTTACCACTCTATCAGGAATGGCCGATGTACAGTGCCTTACGTGCAGCCAACGCTCCGGGCGAACCGGCATGGTCTCCTTATGCAACAATCGACAAAGAGCAGTATCAGGCTCACAAAGCTACCAATACGGCTAAGAACTATAAAGAAGTAGTATTTATCGGTAATCCGGACAGCAAAGTAAAACAATTGATGGATGCGCAGGGAGTAATCTTCGCTTCCAAAACAACCATCCCTTCCTCACTGCTTTACATAGTGGATGGCAGCGAGGCTTTAAACGCCGCTACTCAAAAAGAAATTCAGAAGCAACTAGCCAAAGGCGCAGACTTATGGATATGGGGAATAACACCGGAAACCGTAGAGAAATACAATGAAATCCTACCTCTTCCCGTTGCACTAGATCCGCTGAAACGTTCTTCTTTCCTACCTGTACAGAAAGCATGGATGCATGGACTCAACAATTCCGACTTCTATTTCTGTGAACTTCAAAAAGCGGATGCCTCCAATTATTCGTTAAAAGGCGCATTTGTAGAAGAAGGTGAAGTTTTATTGAATGCCTGCAAGACCGACTGGCGCAAATGGAACAAACGTCCGGAAGAGATCAAAACAGCCGGAACAATCCGCAGTGAATACGAATGTACGTCTGCCACTCCGGTATTTGTTAAATATCAGCATGGCTCTTCCACTGTCTATTTGAATACATTGACTGAATTCGCCAATTCAGAAAAGGGATACAACACGTTGAGCATTATCCTGAAAAACGCAGGTATAAACTATCAGAAGCCGGAAATCAACATCAATGAAGTTTTCTTCCTGCGTGACGAGCAAATGAACTTCCCGGTAGCAACCAAAGAAAAGTTTGTGAAAAAGAATAATGGTTGGGCATTGGAATTCTACGTATTTAGCCCACGTCCTTTGGACGACTTATTGATAGAACCCAATATGCCGAAGCTCTCTTTGATGTTAAAAGCCAAAACCCGCGAGTTGTCCATCAATGACAAGCCTTACACAAGCCTGTCGCACGATGGACGTAACGAGGTAATCTATAAAGAGCTCCCTCTGTTGCAAGGCTGGAACAAACTGGTTATCACCATAGGAGACGGAGACCGGAATGACTTTAGCGGCTTCTTTCAATGTGACAACAAAAAGGATTTTCTCCCAACGTTGAAAGCTGCCTTTACCAATCCGGAAGCCAAATAAATGACTAATAAAAACGATTAAATATAAAAACTACCATGAAAATCTTACATTTCTGCGCTGCTATAACAATGGCTGCAATGTTAAGCGGATGCAATGGAGGGCAATCACAGACCGCCAACCGGACACCGGTCGATTATGTCAATCCATACATAGGGAATATCAGCCATCTGCTGGTTCCCACATTTCCTACCATTCAATTGCCAAACAGTATGCTTCGTGTCTATCCGGAACGTGCTGATTATACCACCGAATTGTTAAACGGACTGCCATTGATTGTCACCAATCACCGGGAACGTTCCGCGTTCAACCTTAGTCCCTATCAGGGGAAAGAACTGCGGCCGATCATTACCTACAACTACGATAATGAGCACCTCACGCCTTACTCGTATGAAGTGGATCTGAACGACAACAGCATGAAGGCAGAATATGCCCTCTCCCACCAGTCGGCTCTTTACCGGATCACATTTGAAGCGGACAAACCTGCCTATATCATTGTAAACTCCCGTAACGGTTCGATCCATGTAGGAGAGAATTTCATCAGCGGACACCAGCAGTTAAGTGCCAACACCAATGTGTATGTATATATTGAACCACAAGAAAAACCGGTAAGCACCGGCATCCTGAAAGATGGAGTCATCGAAGCCAGCAAAGACAACGCAGAAGGTATCAACGCTTGTGCGGCATGGCGTTTTGCCGATGGCACAACAACAGTCAGCCTTCGTTACGGCATTTCTTTCATCAGTGAAGAACAAGCGGAGAAGAATATGCGCAATGAGTTGAAAGACTATAACATCAAAAATCTGGCAAAAGCAGGACGCCAAATCTGGAACGAAGCCTTGGGACGTATCAAAGTAGAAGGAGGAACCGAAGATGACAAGACCGTATTATACTCCTCCTTCTACCGTACTTTCGAACGCCCGATTTGTATGAGTGAAGCCGGTGGTCGTTACTTCAGTGCTTTTGACGGCGAAGTACACGACGACAACGGCACACCTTTCTACAACGACGACTGGATTTGGGACACCTACCGTGCTGCACACCCGCTGCGCACACTGATCGACCAGAAAAAAGAAGAAGACATCATTGCTTCCTTCCTGCTGATGGCGGAACAGATGGGAACAATGTGGATGCCTACCTTCCCCGAAGTGACAGGTGACTCACGCCGTATGAATTCCAATCATGCCGTTGCTACCATAGCCGACGCTCTCGCTAAAGGATTGAATATAGACGCGGCCAAAGCCTACGAAGCCTGCCGGAAAGGAATTGAAGAGAAAACGCTCGCTCCCTGGTCGGGAGCAGCAGCCGGCTGGCTGGACAATTTCTACCGGGAAAATGGATATATCCCTGCTCTTCGCCCGGATGAAAAGGAAACCGACCCGAACGTGCATCCTTTCGAGAAGCGCCAACCTGTTGCCGTTACACTGGGAACGAGCTACGACCAATGGTGCCTTTCCCGCATCGCCGAAATATTGGGCAAGAAAGACGAAGCCGCCCATTACCTGCAATGTTCTTACAACTACCGGAATCTCTTCAACAAAGAAACAGGCTTTTTCCACCCGAAAGATAAGGAAGGCAACTGGATAACACCATTCGACTACCGTTACGCAGGTGGCATGGGTGCCCGCGAATATTATGGAGAAAACAACGGCTGGGTGTATCGCTGGGATGTGCCTCACAATGTAGCCGACCTGATTAACCTTATGGGAGGAAAAGAGCAGTTCATCGCCAATCTCGACCGTACCTTCAGTGAACCGCTGGGACGTAGTAAATATGAATTCTATGCACAACTACCCGACCACACAGGTAACGTAGGACAGTTTTCCATGGCAAACGAACCCTCCTTGCATGTACCTTATCTCTACAACTATGCAGGCCAGCCTTGGAAAACGCAGAAACGCATCCGTCAAATGCTGAAAACATGGTTCCGCAACGACCTCATGGGTATGCCGGGAGATGAAGACGGCGGAGGTATGACCTCATTTGTAGTCTTCTCCTCACTGGGCTTTTATCCTGTCACTCCCGGAGCACCGGTCTACAATATCGGAAGTCCACTTTTCACCCATGCAGAGATAACACTCAGCAACGGTTCCGTATTTGAAATCGAGGCTCCGAATGTTTCCGAAGAAAATAAATATATCCAATCGGCTACGCTGAACGGTCAAAAATGGGAGAAACCCTGGTTTCACCATGACGACTTGAAAAATGGAGGCAAATTAGTACTGACAATGGGCAACAAACCGAATAAGACATGGGGCAGCGGAGCAAATGCCGCTCCTCCTTCTGCAGACGATAAATAGGCTCTATCCGGTTGATATGAAGATGTCGCAAAATAGAATTTTCATTTTCTACATTCTATTTTGGGACATCTTCATGTTTCATTAAACGTATGATACGTAATAGCAAACAATTGTTTCAAAGCATTGCCTTATAAATAAACTCCGTTTTTTGGGTATATCATACAGTTTTTTGTATTTTTGCACTATAAATAAAGTACTATGAGATATCAACTACAAATCTTGCTCTCCGTCCTGCTTTGCATGGTAGGCAAAGTGGACGCATCTTCTTTGTATGATTATGGACTTTCTCTTAAATCCCATTCAGTACCGGGCATAGAGAGGACAACCTTGTACTTGGACGATAACCAACCTTTCTCTATAAAAAACGATTTTATCATTTCATTTCAAATGTATGTACGCGCCAATGAGCATGACTTTGGAACCATTCTCCATCTGCATACAAACACCAACCAATTTATTCGTTTCTCATTTGTGGCAGGTGAAGAAAGACATTTTCCGGCATTGGTACTCAATGAGGGCATCATCAACATAAACAGTCCCATCGAACGGGAAAAATGGCTGGATGTCTCGTTGCACCTGCGTTTGAAAGATAATGTAATTGAAATAGATTACGACAATAAAAAAATATCAGCGATGGCTCCCTTGCAAGGAGTGAAAAGCGTAACGGCTTTGTTCGGACAGATGAAAGAATATCTTTCGGACGTAGCTCCCATCGACCTTCGCAATGTAACCATCACACAAGATGGAAAACAGATACGTGAATGGAAACTGTGGAAGCACAATGATACCGTTTGTTATGATGAAATAGAAGGAGCTGTGGCACGTGCCATCCATCCGGTATGGCTGATAGACAATCATATTGAATGGAAACTTGTTCATCAGGCTAAAATCCCGGGAAAACTGGACGTAGCTTTCAACGCTCGCGAAGCCTTATTCTATTTAGTCAGATCCCAATCAATCGATGTATTGGACGAAAACGGAACTTTGCAGAAGGAAATTGCAATACGTGGAGGCTATCCGGCGGTAGAATTCCCCAATCATCTCTTATACGATACTTTAAGCAATAAATTAGTGTCTTATTATCCCAAGAAAGGCATCACGTCCCGTTTTTCATTTGATACTGAAAGATGGAGTAATGAGATACGTAACACGGAAGAAGCCAGCAACTACAATCATGCCAGAACATTCAATCCGGCAGACTCTTCCTTCTATTTCTTCGGTGGTTATGGTTTCTACCAATATCGCAACGATCTCTACCGGATGAAGTACAGCACTAACCAAATAGAACAAGTAGAATACGAACGTCCCCTTTACCCCCGCTATTCAGCTGCAATGGCCATAGTGGGTGATGAACTATACATCTTTGGTGGTAGAGGAAACAAGTATGGCAAGCAGGAATTGAGCAGCCATTACTATTGGGGATTATGCGCCATCAATCTGAAAAACAAGCAATCACGCATAGTCTGGCAAAAGAACCAACCCCAGGAAGAAGGTACTATCATGGCCTCTACCATGTATTTCGAACCCTCGGATAGTTCTTTCTATGCTGTTTCGACAAATAAAGGAGGTGTATTATGGAAGATTTCAATGAAAGATTCTGTCTACTCGGAAGTATCCAAACCCATCTATAATGAATCAACTTATCAGGATAGTGATTTCAGCCTCTATACTTCCCCGTCTCATGGAAAATTATTCTTGGTATTAGATAAAATACTAAGCAACCATACACATGAGCTGGCAATCTACTCCATCAATATGCCCCTCGTGAACGAGGTGGATATCCGCCAGTCAACCGCCGGAGAGAGCATCAACAACCGATGGTACCTCTATGCCATTGGAATCTTGCTATTACTCGTCTTAGCCGGTTTTGTACTTTATCGTTTCAAATACAACGGCAAAAATAAAAAGGCACCTCCCACAAAGAAAGGAACAGAGAAAACTGTTGCCACCACCGGCAAAGTCCAGAGCCAATCTGACGTACCAGAGTCTAAAACCATACCGAAAAAAGAATGGATGCAAGAGAGTGAAACAATCTTCACAGAAACAGTCAACTATTACGACCGCAGTCGTGCATCTATTTCTTTGTTGGGCTGTTTCAATGTACGCGATAAAGATGGAAATGACATCACTTCCAACTTTACTCCCCGTTTGAAGCACCTGCTCATTCTATTGATCCTCTATACGGAGAAAAATGCGCAAGGTATTCTGGCTTCCAAAACAACAGAGATATTATGGCCTGAAAAAGAAGAAACCGCCGCCCGTAATAACCGCAACGTAAACCTGCGCAAGCTACGAGTACTCTTGGAAAGCATCGGAGATATGGAAGTAATGATAGAAAACAATTTCCTGCGTATAAAATGGGGAACGGGTGTTTTCTGTGATTATCACACCCTGATTACCTGCACCAAACAATTCGAGCAGGAGAAAAGTGAAGAACTGTTGAACCGAATCCTGGAAATACTGCTATACGGACCTTTACTCCCCAACACGATTCTTGATTGGCTGGACGACTTTAAGGACGACTATTCCAGTTATTCCATCGACTTGCTGAAGAACTTGCTGGACATTGAAATCAGCCGGAACCATCAGGACATGATTATCCGCCTTGCCGACATCATGTTCCTGCACGATCCACTAAATGAAGAAGCATTGGCAGCCAAGTGTTCCGTGCTAGTCACACAGGGAAAGAAAGGTATTGCCCGAAACCTGTACGACCGCTTCTGCAAAGAGTATCATGACTCCATGGGTGAAACTTATAAAGTCCCATTTGCCGACTTATAACCCGGACGACAAGCTATTTTTTTAATTAAATTTTCTCTCCCTTTTCCCTGAACCACCGATAAAGTTATCAAGATTTAGAGAAAGGGGAGTTTCTTTTCATACATTCCACACCACAAACCTGAATAAACCGAGTAATATTCCTCTTTGCTCATAACTTTATTTTCACTTAATACAAAGGGTAAGCATCTGTTTGTGAAGGATTATAAGAAAAAAAAGACTTAATTCACATTTAATTGTTTTTTAATCCCCAATTAATCGCAAACACCACGCTTTTTTTATCGGTTCACAGTTCTTTTGCTGAAAATTAATCTTAAAAACATAACAGTATTATGAAGCAAGAAAGAACGCCTTAATCTAATTCGAATGATGAAACCTATAATAAAAACAGGTTCTCTCATCCGACTGATTCTTTAACTTAGTGATTATTCATAAATAAATTCATGAAAAGCATGAAACAACGATTTTCTCAGCACATGAGATACTATGAAAGAAGTCTCATTTTAATTTTAATGCTGTTCAGTGCTTCGGTAATGCAGGCGCAGAACCGGACAGTGAAAGGAACAGTATCCGATGCACAAGGTGAGCCTATTATCGGTGCTAATGTAGTGATAGTGGGTGGTACAAAAGGGGTGATAACCGATCTTGATGGTAAATACTCTATTCAAGTCCCGGAGAACGGCGCTGTGTTGAAATTCTCTTATATTGGTTTTAAAACAAAATCATTCAATGTAGTAAAAGGAAAGAATGTATTAAACGTGACCTTGGAAGAAGATGCTGTGATGCTGGAACAGACAGTGGTAACAGCGATGGACTTACGCCGCGATGAAAAATCTCTTTCTACCGCCTTCCAGAAAATGGATGTGGAAAGCATGACCGAAAACCGGGATGCCGGATTCGTAAACATGCTGGCAGGTAAAGTGGCAGGATTGCAGGTGATCTCCAATGGTGCCGCCGGTTCAGCCACCGTACGTATCCGTGGTGCCAACTCCATTTCCGGTAACAACCAGCCACTTTATGTAATCGACGGTGTACCTATTATTAATGATGTGACCGGTGGTGAAATCGACTATGGTAACCCGGCTAACAGTATTAACCCCGATGACATCGAAAACATCGTTGTTCTGAAAGGAGCCAACGCTTCCGCACTTTATGGTTCGGACGCAGCCAACGGCGCCATCCTGATTACCACCAAGAAAGCCGGTCAAAGAAGCGGACTGGGAGTTACCTACTCCACAAACGTTCAGTTCACCGAATTTTCCCAATATCCCATCTATCAAAATATATATGGTGGCGGACACATCAACCGTTTTGAAAACAACAAAGCCAACTCGTTCAATGGTGACGTCAAAGTGCCTTACGACCCGAACATGCCTTACGGCATCCAACGGATGGGCGGTTACGACAATTCCCGTTCATGGGGTATGCCGATGTTAGGTTTCCAAGTAGTAGGACGCAACGGAGAACTCAAATCCTACGTTCCTACCCCGGCAAACACCACCTCCATGTATCAGACTGCCTACTCCTGGACGAACAGTGTTTCTATAGAACGCGCCACCGAACATGTCTCCACCCGTATCGGCTTCACCAACCTGCGGAGCGATGACGTATTGGAAGGATTGAACAACCTTACCCGCAACGCTTTTAACGTGCGTTCCAACGTGAAACTGACAAAGTCGCTGGACGTCGACCTGAACGGTCGCTATACGCACGAGAATGTAAAGAACCGTTCTTACCGTAACAATTCCGACCGTAACCCTATCTATACACTTATGGATATGCCCCGCGACCTTTCCATACAGGAAATGTATCCCTGGAAAGACGAGAACGGAAAACCGACCGCCCTTCAATTCAAGAGTCCGGTGTGGATGCTGAACGAACTTTCCAACCAGGATAAGAAAGAATGGTTATTAGCGGACGTAACAGTCAACTACAAAATCACCAAAGACCTGAAACTGCGTCTGAAAGCCGCCCTCGACCTAAATATGAAAGAAGGATACGAATTTCGCAATATGTACACTCCGGGGGATGCCGACGGATTCTACAAGGAGTTTACCGAAAAATCACGCAACTATACTTACGAAGCCATGCTTTCTTACAACAAGACCTGGAAAGACTTCAACATATCCGCCAGTGTGGGTGCCAACTCGCAGGACTTCCTGTTCAAGAAACAAAACTCGGAAATCGGCACATTGGCTACTTCCGACTTTATCTCTCTCACTAACAACGGTGCTACCGTCAAATCCTGGCCGGAGTATAACGCGAAGAAAAAGCAGGCTGTCTACGGAACCGCCAGCATAGGTTACAAAGATTTCATCTACGTGGATGTAACCGGACGTAACGACTGGTCGTCTGCCCTGCCTTCCGACAACCGTTCTTATTTCTACTCCTCTTACGGTGTCAGCTTCGTACTGACGGAGTTAGTGAAGAGCATTCCTAAAGACTGGTTATCCTATGCCAAGATTCGTGGTTCTTACGCCAAGGTAGGTAACGATACCGGCTTCGACCAGTTGTTGAACGGATTCAGTTACAATACTTCTTATCTGGGAGACATGGCATGGTTTGAAAGCGAGAACAAGCGCAAGACCAACTCATTGAAACCGGAAAGCACTACATCTTTCGAGACAGGTTTGGACCTTCGTTTCCTGAAAGACCGTGCTTCCTTAAGTTTCACCTACTACAACAAGAACACCAAAAACCAAATTCTGACTTCCACCATCAACGGTGTAAGCGGCTATGGAGAAGCCTTGTTCAATGCCGGTGAAGTTAAGAACTGGGGATATGAAGTAACACTAGGTGTCGTTCCTTTCAGAAATAAAGACTGGGAATGGAAAGTGGACATCAACTGGGCTAAAAACAACTCGGAAGTGGTTTCGCTAGCCAACGGTATGGACTACATGACACTGACTACCGTACAAAACAGCGTGGAACTGCGCATTGTGAAAGGTGAGCCGCTAGTCAGCCTCTACTGCCGCGAGCCGTGGAAGACCAATGACGAAGGACAAGTGTTGGTGGGAGCCAACGGCCGTCCCTTGTCAGGCGAAGCTAAATTCCTTGCCAGCGTAGAACCGAAATGGACAGGCAGTATCCGTACTTCCCTCCGTTGGAAGGATTTGACATTCTCTGCCATGTTAGATATCCGTATGGGCGGGCACGTATGGTCGGAGACAGCTTTCCAGTCTTCCCGAAACGCGCAATCCATCATGTCACTGGGCGGACGTACCGAACACCTGTTCTCTGACTTGATTCTGAATGAAGGCGACCAGACCGGTTATCTCGGTATTCTCGACCCTAAATACGTCCCCAATGGCAAGAACAACATCTACATGGACGCTTCGCGCCCGAAAGGCATGAATATCCCCGGAGCCGTTTATGACAGTTCCGTACCGGGACTGGCGGGACAACCTTGCCAGGCTTGGATTAAGCCGATTGACTATTGGACCAACGACAGCGGTAAAAACGGCGAACTTTATTTGTACGACGCTTCTTACGTGAAACTGAAAGAAATTTCTTTAGGGTACAACATTCCCAAGAACTGGCTGAGAAAGATAGGTTTCATACAATCCATGAGAGTTTCCGCCGTAGGTAGGAACGTAGCTATTCTTCATCAGAAAACGCCGAAAGGAATTGACCCGGAAGCCACTTCTTCCATGGGAATCCAACAAGGTTTGGAACGAGGCTTCAACCTGCCAACTTCCAGTTACGGTTTCGATTTTAAAATAACTTTTTAACAGCGATGACGATGAAAAAGTACTTATATACACTATGCACTGCAGCCCTATTGGGACTGGCGACATCTTGCGTGGATAGTTTCGACGCAACCAACCAAAACCCCAACAAGCTATATTTGGATGAGATTGACATTCAGAAGATATTTCCGGGCACTATCTACAAATCCCTGGACGTATTATCCGAAATGAACTATAACTACTACGCCTACATGGCACGTTACGTAGTTTCCTGGACAAGCCCGCAAAGTTCGGACAACGTAGGCGACAGATTCTATAACTTCTACAAGAAAGTCCTGGGCGACGTAGCCATCATGGAGCAAAAATATGACCGGGATACCAACGGCAACTACTGGGCGATACTGACCACTTGGAAAGCCTACCTCTACTCCGTACTGACCGGAACTTGGGGACCTATCCCTTTGGATTCTGCCTGCAAAGAGACTTACGGAAACGTATATTACTACAACAGCGAAGCCGAAGCATATATGCAAATACTCCGCTGGCTGGACCAGGCAGTGGAAACTTTCGACCCGAACGGAACGAAAATGCTGAAAGACCCGTTCTATCCGTCTGCCGGCGGTGACAGCGACATTGAAAAATGGCGCAAGTTTGCCAATACCCTGCGTCTGGACGTGGCTATCCGCATGATGAACATGAAGAAAAGCCCCGAAGCCATCTCCATGGCACGCGAGCAGATAGAAAAAGCGTTGAACGAAAACAACCGCAACTACCTGTTCAGTTCCAACAGCGACAACGCAGCCGGACGCTACGGAACCGACCCCAATGCCGACGTATCCTTATATTACAACCGTATCCTGAAAGAGTTCGACCTGGGTACGAAGCTGGAAACAGAGATAGGCGGCCTGACATACCCGGCAATGAACGAATACTTCTTCTGCTATATGCGTTCCTACAAAGATCCTCGTCTGAGCAAGTACGCGCAAACATCACGTATCAACGAGAATGGTGACTACCGTGCGGTAGTAAGAGATTCCCTATGGTCCGTAGCAGAGCAGAAATATATCCAGGTGTCCTATAGAATACCGTTCCTGCCCCGCTTCGAATTGAAACAGACTCCAACCGGATGGATTGTAGGCAAGGATGAACATAACAACAACCTTCAGAGCCTTTACTCCACAGCTTCTGTCAGCATCGAGGGGTATACATACGCCCTGATTCATCGTGACTTCATCAAGCAGGATGCTACAGTGAAACTGCTGACATGGGCGGACGTAAACTTCATGCTCTCCGAAATCCAGTTGCGCAAAGACGAATGGGGATTGAACGTGGCATTACCGCAGAGTGCCGAACAATACTACTACAACGGCATCAGTGCTTCCATGAACGAGTATGGCGTCACCAGCGGAGTATCCGAATATATCGAACGCAACGGTATCAAATGGAACACCAACGGACTAGGATGCCGCGACTACCGTGCCTTCTATAAAGCCGACATCAACGGAAAAGGCGGTTACAAGAACAATCTGGAACAGGTATGGAAGCAACGTTACATCGCCGACTACTTCAACGGATTCGCCGGATGGACACTGGAACGCAGAACACGTGTGATGCAATATCCGCCTATCTTCTACAACGGAACTCCGAACAACTACGGAACCTATGGTGCCAACCAGTTCGACCCTGTGCCCGAACGCCTGCAATATCCTACGGACGAACGTAACTGGAACATGAACTATTACCGTGAAGCCTGCCGTATGTTGCAATCCACTTCGCTCGTACCCCGTTCCGACGGCAACTATAATGACAATTTCTTCACTCCGTTGGGTATCGGTGGTCCATACAACCAGGAAGGCTTGTACGAACGTTGGAAAGGTGGTCAGTTGATGTATAACAACGAAATGGTAGCCCATTGGTATGGCGACACAATTGAAGAGTTTGTCGAAAATGTACTCGAAGACTATCCCGAATACGCTTCCCTGCAAGGAGAAGAACGTCTGGCGGCAAGTATCAAGTGGGTACGCATAGAAGATAATAAATAATATAATAAACAGATAGACAGTTATGAAACTAATGAAATACATTACCGGATGCTCCGCAGCCTTACTACTTCTTGCAGCATGCAGCAAGGAAGAAGGTCCGAGCGTCGATGACTACTTCCTGAACTACGAGATTCCGGAAATTCCCGTCACCGAAGATTATCAGGTGGGCATCTTCTACTACAAGGGGAATGACATTACCACCAGACCGAATGGTGACGCTAATTTCACCCGTTGGGAACTTCTGACGCTGACCGACAAGGAACTGAGCACCAAGAACAACTACAACAACCTGACACCGCAAGTAATGCCCGAATCACAAAAGGACGGCTATCTGCAACCGGACGCAGGAAGCCAGAGCTATCGCATGATACCAATGGTACAGCAGCATGTAGACGACTGTATCGAAGCAGGAGCGAACTTTATAATCCTGCCCGAAGTAGGCGCTGACCTGGGCAAGGGTCCCGGTACAGAAATCAATCAGGGAGATTCACTGTTCGTCACAATGATGCTGGGACGCTCCGGCAGAGGCGGCAAACGCCTGCCGATGCCACACCTCGGTCAACCGGGAGTAGACTTCGTAGACTTGAAAACAATGAAAATAGTAATTTCGGTCAACTGGAACAACATTGTCGACCTGCCTCCTACCCTTTCTTCAAGCAACTGCATCGAAACGGCAGCCGGAAAGGTATATGACGGTGTCACCTACACCCGCCAACAACTACTGAACAATTTCTTCAGCAAAATAGGCTGTTACTTCTCCGACGACCGTTACTACAAGCTTGGTGGCACGCGCCCGGTGGTTTACATCAAGAACAAGACAGGCGAAATCTACGCGCAAGAATCCAAAGCAATGTATGATGGTATCCGCAAAGCAGTGAAAGAAGCTACCGGTTACGACATTTACATCATGGTGGAAAGTGCTGATGTATGGTGCAACCAGATGCGTTACCAATACTTCTACATGGAAGGTTGCGTAGACGCCGTAGCCAGCCGCAATATGTACGACCAGTCAGAGATGAGCCGTTCCTATATGTACCCGCAGATGATAGATCAGAACTGGAAGTACAACCGTGAAACAGCATTGCCCGCTTTCGGTGACGGCAGTATGGAGTTCGTACCTTGCGTCGGTCCGGCATGGAACAAACTGGTGCAGGACGGTCGCGGTTCCATCGGTAACACTCCGATTGTGAAGAAAGACGCCGCCATCTACCGTACCATGTGCAACGTAGCCAAGATGAATGCCGGACGTAACCGGTTAATTCTTATCGACTCCTACAACAAGTACAACTTCGACTCTTTCATCGAGCCGACAGTAGAAGGATACGGCAACGGATATGGCAGGACTTACCTGGACATCACCCGGCAGCAATTCAAGAAAAACTAAGAATGTTAACTTTTTAATGATAGAAAGAATATGAAAAATAAATATTGGAAATACATTTGTCTGCTGGGCTTGGGCGCTTTCTGCTGGACGTGCTCGGACGACAATCCGAATGACGGTCCGGACGGTCCGGGTTCTGAAGGCGGACAGGGAACGGAACAGGAAATCGTACGTTCTTACAAAATAGGTACACTGGCAGGATTCGAAGGCAACTTGCGCCAGAAGATGGACAAGCCCAGCACCGACGTTTCCACCATGCACAACCGTTCATTATTCTGCCGCTACGTTGCTTCTGCTTACCCGGAAGCACAGGACGACCAACCTTATCCCGGCCCGATTACCGAAGCCGACTGGTGGGATAACTTTGTAGAGGAAATCGCTTACAGTGGTCAGGATTATGTTGCAATGAACTGTCGCGGCGAAGCCAACAAGGACATTGACCACGGACGCCCGGACAAACTCCATGACCTGATGGCAGCTATCAAGCGCAAAGGTGTGGAACACGAGTTTAAAATCGCCATCTTCGACGATACGCCTGCTTCATGGTCGGCTGCGCGCAACGCGCACAAAGGCTACGGTTATGACAACAAGCCGTTCAAGAACGGCAGCCGTGTAGAAGGTTCACACTATCCGTTACTGTTCCTCGACCCCGAAAAAGAGGATATGAAAGGTGCGGACAACGATTTCCGCAAGGAAGTGTACTACTACATCTGGGATGCCAACCTGAAACCCTCGTTCGAAAACGTACCACGCGACTACTGGTTCGAGATAAACGGACGCCCGGTTATCCTGTTCTGGAATCCTAACGGCTTCCTGCAGGACAGTTACCTTAGCGAGCTGATGAAGAAAGACCCGGCAAAATACAAAAGTACGACCGGGCTTGATGAAACAAAATCGGATGCTTACAACGGCAAGTTGAGCTATATCCTGAAGTGCATCAGCGACGATTTCAACAGTACGTTCGGCGTGCGCCCATTCCTTATCATCCAGCGCGAATGGACCGACCGCGACTTCTCATTGGTGAACTGCCCCTATCTGGACGGTATTCACAACTGGTTTGCCGTTCCCACTATGGATATGTCAGAAGAAGTGTACAACGAGAACTTAATCTACAACACCTATATCTCCGCCTACAACTTCAAGGGTTTCAGTGTAGGCAGCGGATGCCCGGGCTTCGTGCAAGGTGACCTCGCCCGTCCGAACTGGCAGTTTATCGATGCCGACCACGGTCGCTACGCAACCAAGATGATGGAATCGTTCTTAGCCAAAAAACCTGATCTCGTATTTCTGGAAGGATTTACCGACCTTGCCGAAAACGCAGCCTGGTGGCGCAGTTCGGATAAAATCTACTACGACTATCCCAACCAACGCATCAACCTGCTCCGCAAGTACAGCAACCGTCCTTTCCCGACCAGACAGAAATTGGAAGCGGAAGCCTGCGACTATTGTTTCAACGGTTCGGTTTCGGGCAATAAGATAGAAACGCTGTTGATGGAAACAGAAATGAACAATGCTCCCGAGCAGGGCGTGGTGAAATACTGCAACGACACGAAGTACAACGGTGGTTGGCACGCCAACCTCACTTCCGGCAGCTTGAACACATTGAGATGGAAAGAAATACCTTTCCGAACCGGAACATCCACTATCCGCTTCCGCTACTCCAGCAATAACGCAGCCAGCGTACGTTGCCAAATTGGCGACACAATGACCCAAAGCGTAAGTCTCCCTGCCACAGGCGGCGCATGGGAAGAAACCGAAGTAGCCGTTTACTCTCGTGACGCACGTGGATATGCCGACTTCAACCTGATAGTGACCGAAGGTGACATCAGCCTGAACTATGCAGAGATTATCGCAGAGAAATAAAGAAATTAGAATAGTAAAATATGTACCAAACTAAAAATTTACCTATGATGAACAAAAGAGTATTAAACAGTTTTCTCTATGGAACACTGTTGTTTTCATTAGGAACAGGAGTTGTTTCCTGTAAGGATTACGACTCAGATATCGAAGGTCTGAACAACCGCATCACAACCGTTGAGTCCGACATGGACAGATTCAAAGAAAAGATTGAAGCTGCGTTGAATGCTAACCTGACCGTACAAAGCTGGTATCCCAGTGAAGACCAGTCGCAATATACCATCGTATTGAGCAATGGAGACGAGTTGTATGTACAGGCTTCCAATAAAGCCACCCCTTTCTACCAGTTCAAGGTGGAAGAAGGCACATGGAGATATACCAAAGACAAAGGTGCGGGCTGGTATAAAGTGTTGACATTCGGTACCGAACAGGAAATTCCCGGAACAGACAAAGACCAACTGTATTATGACAAGAGCAACGGTTATATCTACATCCAGAAAACGGAAGGACTGGTGCAAACCACTATCACCGCAGACAAGGATACACCGATTTTGGCAGAGAACAAAGAGAATAAAACACTTTCCGTCTATATATACGGCGAAAACTATATTCTTCCCGTACAAGGTGGCGGTTTCAGCGGTATCAGTTCCATTCTCTTCCAAAAACAATTCGTGTTCGAAGAAGATGAATTCCTGGAAGCAGCCAGCTACACCAATACGCAAGGCAAAGTAGTTACTGCCCATACAGCTACCGCCAAGTTCAAGATTCTACCTAAAGACATTGATTTGTCCGAAGCCGACTTCCAGTGCGCGGATATTCACGAATTGAAGCTGACACGTGCGGAAGCGCCCCAACTGTTAGTAAATACAACTAAGAAGTTAGACGAAAACGGCATCTTGAGCGTAGAGTTGACTCCAAGTAACATGACGGCTCCTTACTACGGTGCAGTACTGGAAATCACATTGGACAAGACGACTACAAGTTCCAACTACTTCGTGGTGAAACCGACTTCCTACAGTGCCAACAACGGCGTGTTCGCTTATCGTGAGACACGTACGGTTTATCAGAACTCGGAATCCTTGAAATTCGTCAGCACCGAAAGTCTAGACCTTACCAGGACAATAGGCTGGGGATTCGGTGAAAACGAAGAAGTGAAGTTTGTGGACGAACTGGGATTCAGTGAACTCGCAGTTGCAACCACTTATGAGTTGACAGAAAACCCGAACAATACATTCGAAGTTACTGATAAAGGTGTATTAACTGCCAAAGCTGCTAACAGGTCGGGTAAAGTCAGAATAACTTATACCGTTGCCGAAGAGGAATTCTCTAAAGAAGTATTGATTTACTCACAGGATGAAGCGACCGCTAAGAACGGTATCGAATTGAGAAGTACAACAGTATCGTTGAGTGACATTGAAAGTCTGTACAAAGGTACAAAAGCCTTCATTGTGCAGAATGCCCAAACAACAATGGAAAATCTTGGTGTCACTGCGTCCAAAGCATGGAAACTGGGTACTCAAGCCAATGGCGGCAATTGGGAAGCTATCCCGATGACTACCAACCTTGCAACGATTACACAAGACACTGAGTTAGCTAATGGTGAAGTATGCCTTTACTACGATGCCGCCCAAAAGACCAGTTATCTGTTGGTAGGCCCTCAAGCTGATGGCATAGAAGGCGCTAACCTGTTCGCTATGAATGATGAAGGAACAGACAAAGCTCCTTTCACTCTCAATGAGAAAGAAGTGGGATTGTATGTAGGAAATGTAGGTACGAAGTATGTAGTGGAAGCTCCGACCGCAAAAGAGGAACTGGCTATTCAAATGTATGTAAAAGCCGGTATTGACCATCCGGATACTGACCCGAATCAGAATATACGTATATTAGGCAAGAAATTGGCAATCCCCGGTGTGTATGATGAAGAACTGGGTTACCACTTCAACGAGTTGGATTTGCGCACTACCTTGTATAATTTCAAACCTGCTGACGCTGATTTCAAAATCACATTGAATAGAGACGACCAGAATGACAAAGTAAAAGAAAAATGGGGTACTAACTTCCAATGGGATGCCGACAACTATACTTTAACATTAAGTCCGGTATGGGCTCTGTATAACTTCAACTTCAACGACAAGAAAGTGAGTGATATGACAGAAGCCAATAATGGTGTCAAACTCTCTTGGACATTCAATGCCGGTAAGGGAGAAACTACCTCTAACGGAAATGAACAGTGGTACATCAAAGACCCGGTTCGCCAGCCGGGTGAAAACACAATCTACATGGGGCTTGACAAACAGCCAAACGCAACGGGAGTCATCAGTACAGATTATGAAATCAAAGTATCTGAAATAACGGGCGACCCGGAAAAGAAGAAATTGTCAGATTTGGAAGTAGGGAAAGTGTATAAATTCGGAGACTACTTCAAGAATCACAATTTCTGGGTAAACGGTTGTTCATGGGATGTTTACGGCGGTCCTAAAAATCTTACCGGAAAGAATCTTCCTGTATTAATAAAATATGATTTTGCCACAAATAAACTTGTGATAACCGATTATGCAAAGAAATACTTTGGCAAAAGAAGGTGTGAATTAAAGTTCCAGCCACAAGGCAATGAGACTACTGCCGGTTTGGAGATTGATAGTGACGAACAGACATTCAAATTAAAGTTAGTTCCGACAACGACCAATTTTCAAATAAAGATTGATTATAATACCGACTTCTCAAATCAGAACCTGTTCTTCAGAATCGTTGAGGGGTAAATCTTAATCTCTGTACAAACCAGAGTAATGAAGATTACTCTGAATAGAGATGCTATCAAACAACCATGCCGTGAAATCGCAAGTCTGTTACAGACCTCGAATTCCGGCATGGCTCTTTTATATTTCATGTAACCTTTTACATCAAACTCACCACAAGATATTTTTTTCAATGTATACAATAAGGATTTCCACTGCATAGAATAAGAATTTTGAGTGCAGTAAACTGCAAGAGTTTATGCAGTCAGGTAGTTGTCACCTTGCTATGTGACTATTATTACCTTGTAAAGTGATAAATGTCACCTTATAAGCTGACAATTGTCACTTTATAAAGTGACTATCTATATAAAAAAGACGAGAAACCTATAAAGATACAAAATTAATCAACGAAAAACAAGAGCAGAGACAATTAAGCACATATTAAGTGTACATTAAGCGTTACTTCATTCTAATATTTATTGTCGAACCGTACTTTTATACCAAAATTATTATTAACTTGTAATATCATGAATAGAATCAGCAAAGTATTTCTGGCTTGTGCGTGCAGCGTCTTCTGCATGAACGGACAAGCACAAAGCAATGCTACATGGACAAACGACTTCTCCAATGCCGGAGAAACACTGAAAGTGGTGGGTCGGGGAACATGCAGTATTGCCGACAATGTATTCCGTTCGAAAGGCGCTTATGCCGTATTCGGTCATCCCGAATGGAAAAACTACTCCTTTTCTTTCAAAGCCCGTGCCCCTAAAAATGCCGAACAGGTGCAGATATGGGCGAGCTTCCGCAATTACAACCGTTTCGACCGTTATGTGGTAGGTATCAAAGGCGGACTGCAAGATGATCTTTACCTGATGCGCACCGGATATATGGGTACGGACGAATTTATGGGAGTCCGCCCGTTAGGTTTCCATCCTGTGCCGGGAGAGTGGTATCGTGTAAAAGTAGAAGTTTGCGGCAACCGTATCCGCATATTCCTCAACGACGAAAAACAACCGCATATTGATCTTGTAGACAAGAATGCCGACTTGGTACCATCGGGTGAAGTTGCTCTGGGTGGAGGATGGATAGAAACTGAATTTGACGACCTCACCGTTACTCCGATGGCAGACGATGCACTGAAAAACGTGAAAGTGGCAGAATATCAAAAGAAGGCCACTCCTACGGAGAAAGAAAACAAACGCCGCCAAGAACGGGCTTCCTATACTTCCGCCAAACTGGCAGCGCTCACCGGCAGCCGCACAGATATCACGCTGGATGGCAACTGGCTCTTTATGCCGGACTATCAACTGGACAACAAGGATAAGGCTGTTTCGGTACAAACGAACGACCAGGACTGGCACATCATGTCCGTTCCTAACTTCTGGACACCAATCCGTATCTGGCTGCATGGCGAAACGATGCCCTCTCCTACCGGTGCACAACCCAAAGGTGTGTCGGACACCTACTACCAACAGGAAACCGACCGCTGTGAAAACTATACATTCGATTATCGCCGGGTGAAATATGCCTGGTACCGTCAATGGCTGGAACTGCCTGCCAATGTGGAAGGCAAGAATATGACGCTGACCTTCGACGCAGTCTCCAAAATTGCCGAAATCTATATCAACGGAACATTAGCCACTTCACATCTCGGCATGTTCGGTGAAATTCAGGTAGACGGCAGCCGTTTGCTGAAACCCGGTAAGAACCTGATTACCGTAAAAGTGATACGCAAAATGGATGGAAGCGCATCGGAATCGGCAAATGCCATCGATTTCTTCTATTCTTCCGTACGTGAAAGTGAACAGGAAGATGCCAAAGTGGAAGTGAACAAAGATGCTCTGCTGAAAGAAATTCCTCATGGTTTTTATGGTGACGAACCTGCCGGAATCTGGCAACCGGTAAAACTGACGATTACCGATCCCGTAAAAGTGGAAGATGTCTTTATCAAACCGACCCTGAATGGCGCTACCTTCGATGTAACCCTAAAGAACCACGGTAGTAAAAAGAAACAGTTCGACCTTTATACGGATATCATCGACAAAGAAACCGGTGCTGTACTCTATTCGGGATTATCCATACGGAAACTGAATCTCAATGCAGATGAAGAGCGCATGGAAACCTATACGATCAGCGATTTGAAACCTCGCTTATGGACACCCCAGCATCCCAACCTGTACGATTTCAAATTCCGCCTGGTGGCAGATAAAGGAACAGAACTGGACTGTCTGACAGAGACTTCCGGATTCCGTACTTTTGAGGTGAAAGACGGACTTTTCTACCTGAACGGTAATAAATACTGGTTGCGCGGCGGAAACCACATTCCTTTCGCACTGGCACCTAATGATGAAAATCTGGCCAATACTTTCATGCAACTGATGAAAGCCGGAAACATCGACGTAACCCGTACACACACCACTCCGTGGAACAAACGCTGGATGACAGCTGCCGACCGTAACGGTATCGGTGTTTCATTCGAAGGCACATGGTCATGGTTGATGATTCATTCCACTCCAATTCCAGACCAGCGTCTGATTGAAATATGGCGTAACGAGTTTTTAGGATTGCTGAAAAAATATCGCAACCACCCTTCACTGCTCTTCTGGACAGTGAACAATGAAATGAAGTTCTATGACAATGACAGCAATCTGGAACGTGCCAAAGAGAAATACCGTATTATTTCGGATGTAGTGAAAGAGATGCGTCGCATCGACCCTACCCGTCCTATCTGCTTCGACTCCAACTATCAGGCCAAAGGCAAGGATAAGAAATTCGGCGCTGACTTTATGAGCAGCATCGACGATGGCGACATTGACGATATGCACGGTTATTACAATTGGTATGACTACTCGGTTTTCCGTTTCTTCAATGGAGAATTCCAAAAACAGTTCAAAGTAGCCGACCGTCCGCTTATCAGTCAGGAGATGTCTACGGGTTATCCCAATAACGAAACGGGACATCCTACCCGCTCCTATCAGCTCATCCACCAAAATCCTTATACACTGATCGGTTATGAGTCTTATGACTGGGCAGACCCGGCTTCATTCCTGAAAGTACAAGCATTCATCACGGGTGAACTGGCCGAAACGCTTCGTCGCTCCAACGACCAAGCTTCAGGTATTATGCACTTTGCATTGATGACATGGTTCCGTCAGACATACGATTATCAGAACATTGAACCGTACCCCACCTACTATGCTTTGAAACGGGCTTTACAACCTGTATTGGTTAGCGCAGAATTATGGGGACGCAACTTGTACGCAGGTGAGAAACTGCCTACACGCATCTATGTGGTCAATGACCGTGAAGACGGTACGGATCTGCAACCGTCCCTGCTTCGTTGGGAAATACAAGATGAAAGCGGAAAGTGCCTGGCAAGCGGCAGTGAAAAGATTCCGGCTGTGAAACATTATGCGCGATACTATGCCGAACCTGATATTCAGTTGCCGGCCAATCTGCCTGCCGACAAGACAAAAGCCAAACTGGTATTAAAACTCACAGAGAACGGTCTGCCAATTTCTGCCAATGAATATGAGTTGTTGCTCACTAATAAAGAGTGGAATGTAGGTCAGGTAGACCCAAACAAAAAGATCGTATTGCTGGATAAAGATAACACGAAAACGGTATTTGACTTCCTGAACATCAATTATCAACCGATTTCTTCCATAAAAGAATTGCTCAACAGCAAACTGAAAGCCGACCTTTGTGTTATCTCCGGTCTGACAGCCTGCACTGACGAAGAAAAGGAGCTGATCCGTGCTTATCAGTCAAAAGGTGGAAAGCTGCTCTTCCTCAACAGTAAGGAAGCCGTCAAAGCGATATATCCTGAATATATCACGGGCTGGATTATCCCGACAGAAGGCGATATCGTAATTATGGAACGTAATGATGCTCCGGTGTTCAATGACATCGATGTATTGGAATTACGCTATTTCAACAACAATAAACGGGAAATTCCGCAAGCATGTACCGCTACTCTGAAAGTCCATCGCCACAAAAACGTGACGGAACTGGCAGGACAGATGAAAATTCACGCTTACATTGATGGTGGAAAGCCGGAAGACCGCATCGAACGAATAGAATCTATGCGTGGACTGACGATGTTACAAATAGCTGACGGAAAGGGGGAAGCAATGATCTCTACCATGTGTACGGAAAAGGCAACGACAGATCCGGTAGCTGGTAAGTTAGTAGTGAATATGATTAATTGCCTGACTACCAACAAATAGGAATAAGGTAGAAAGCAGAAATAAAAGAGAGGACAAATGTCCGAAAGGTTTTGAATGAATAGAGGTTGTGTCAAAACGCTGACACAGCCTTTTTTATGCGCAAAGCCCAG
>NZ_QVLZ01000043.1:0-58360 GCF_003435205.1 Bacteroides sp. AF32-8BH
AGAACTGTAAAATATAAAAGAGGTTGTGCCAACGTTTTGACACAACCTCTTACGTGCAGTTTAATTGAAACTACTTTATCATTAACTCTGTAAAGATACGACATTTGGAAGCGAAAGTCAAGTCTTTGAGAGTTTATTTACTTTCCTCTTTCAGGAAAAGAAGATTAAAAAGATCTTTCGGATTGCTTTTCCGGAACTGCTGATATGCCTTTAAATAATCGGTACGAGTGGAATCTAGCAGATACAGTCGATACAGGTCTTTACATAATTCCTGTTGTTTACCGTTCCATTCGCTGATTTGCTTGTAAGGCCATTCTTTGACTCCTTTGCCGAGATATGGCTTCAGAAAATCGGCAGCTTTGTAAATGCTTCGTCCGTCAGCAGAACTGACAGAAAGAACAGGTACATGGGCTTTTTCTCCCATAGTCGCAATATCTATCAGATGTTGCAGATTAAATTCTGAATATCCGAAAGCCAATGTCCGGCGTAATTCTTCGGGCTGTTTGCCGTCCGGTTCAATCTGTTTGAATACCCGCTTCTTGGGAACTTCCCGAAGTATCCGTTCGGCTACTTTATGATTGCCTGTATAGAGTGCAAATGCAATGGCTTGTGCATCATAAGCAGTACTATGATTGTTGGGGCGGCTGGCTTCTTCTTTTCCTTGTTCGCTAGTCAGAATCCAGTCCAGTAATTGCCCGAACCATTTTTTTAGCTGCTCTGAATCTTTCGAGGTGAACGAACGGGATTTTTCAAGAAGCTGAACGGCATCCAGCATTTCCACTAACGAATAAGTATCTATCACACCATAGCAACGGCCAAGATCATTATTATGTCCGGGCGCAACCTGCGCATATTTCAGATGTGGGTTCATGCAGGTTTTCTTATCCAGAAACCAGACACGAATCTGTTTGGTTGCTTTCAGTGCATACTGTTCTTTGCCACTGAAATACCACGCAAGTGCGAGTGTAGTGACATTATTTGCCATCTCTCCCAAGCGGTTACGGTCTAGTTTATCCAGTTCCGGATTGGATACACCATCACGGCTGATATAAGGTTTACCGTCCGGCTTGGTCGGGTCCGGCCAGAAATAGCGTGCCTGGCTCAAGTAGTCGTGTTTGTCTCCGCTTGGTGGCGTTTTATCTTTCATCATAACAGAAAGATAGTGGGCGTTCAAAGCCTTGTCTGCCTGCTTTAGTAAGTTCTGATAAGTGGCGCTGTATGCGGGTTGATTGAGAGACTTTTTCACTTGTTCCAGATGTTCCGCATTCCAGATGCTCTGGGCGCAAACAGTCATTGCAACAATGCTGAAAGCCAGTGACAAACGGATTCTCTTGGAGTAGTTCGCTCGTAGATTCATGGGATAATATAACTTTTTGGGTACTCGTTTTATTGTATTGTCTATTTCTCGTAATATACATTCATAATGATGGTGTTCAGTTTTCTGTCTGTTTGAATATTCAGCTGTTTCACCCAAATCAATCCGAATTTCTCCTTATGATAGAAGTAATACACTTCTCCTGCTGCAACAGTCGGAGTATTTGTTTTGATATCAGACGCTTTCACATCTCCGATGTCATCCCGGATATTGGTGATTTCACCGTTTGTCACTTTGGTAATCAGTGCGTCATCTGTGACTTTCTTGAATGGAGTTGTCTGTGTGGATTCTTTCCAGATGGCATAATCATTCAGATTCAAAGCTGTACCATTGCAAAACTGACTGTTCAGAAGATTGGTTCCGATATTGGCCGGGTTCAACAGACGCGCTGTGGGTGCACCGCTAGTATTATCCATTGCGAAAGTAACCCATTCTTTATGTTCGACTACATCGCATGGAGTCATCGTCCGTCCATTCGTAACATCAAAGAAAGCATTCTCCGTTCCATGACTTCCCAGTTCGATATCCTCCCAAAGGACGTATGGCAGGGTAGGTGTCGGTTTCACAGTTACGCTTCCCGATACGGCTAGTTCCTGATTATCTCCCAACACGTTGTCATACACTAATACTACGTTGTCGATTACTAAATTTTCGGTAATGTCTTCGGGAGCATTGAAAGAAAGGCTGGTAGCGGTAGCTGTAAACTCGTAAGATTGACCGTTTACCATTAGTTTCTTGATAATATTCAGGTTGGTTCCGGCCAGCGTAATAATGGCTCCTGTGCCCACTTCTCCTTCCAGAACAGTGGTGACAGTAGGAATAACCGGTGGCACGATTACTTCAAAATCATTAGATACATTCACGGTATTGGTGGTATACGTAACGCTCAACTGGACTTTTTTAGTTACATCGAAAGTTGAGGGTACGGTTACCATAAGTGAAGTATGCGAACGGTCCGGATTGGGATCGAAAGATACCACTTGATCTCCGAAGTTTACCTTAGTAATCAGGTGCATATTCTTTCCTGTAAGTGTGATCTTATCTCCGATAGTAGCAGAACTTACATCAGTGGTGACACCCGGCACTACCACTTCGAATGCATCACTCAAAGTCAGTTTGTGTACCGAATTGTAAGTGGCAACGACAGAGATATGCTGTGTCACTTCAAAATTATCGGGCACCGCCACTATCAGCGTGGTTTGTGAACGGTTGGATGGCTCGGTGGTGATGTTGACCACCTGATTGTCAAAAGCCACTTTAGAGATCAGATGCATATTCTGCCCGGTAAAGGTAACCTCGTCACCGATTGCTACGGAATAATCCGTAGCCGGTGGATTGACAGACGTTTCCGGAATTATAATTTCATTGTCACGGGTACATCCGTACAACAAACCTATCAGGCAGAGCAAGACTGCCGATAATGCGGTAAATTTATATTGTCTTTTCATTGTCTTTCGTCTTTTTTTAGTAACGTTGATAATACAGGTCGAAAGTAATCGTTGCATTGGCATCATTCGTCGCCTTAACAGCGTCAAAATCTACATTGACAGAACGGATAATCATGATACCGAATTTATTCTTCTTCAGATTCTTGAACACAACGACACTGCCTGCCTTGTATATATTCGATGCTTCTTTATCCTCTGCTTCCTTTTTCTGACGGCTGCGTACCGAGTTGGAACCTTCCGCATCCATATCAATATTGAATAATGCTTTGGTAATCTCGTCGGTAGGAGATATTTCTTCGATGTTTCCTTCTTTAATGTTTCTAATCAGTTCGCCATATCCTTTGCTTTCCTGAAGTACAAGAAGTTTGGTGACAGTAGAAGTAAACTCACCAAAGTTTTCGTTGACTTCGGCTTCGGTAGAAGAACTTTTCAATGGAGGCAATGGAGTACCGTTACACCAGTAGTTTCTCAAATTAGCTTTTATGTTCTGCGGACCGTTCAATGCAAAGTCATTATTACTGTTGTGTACCGCTGCAAAATCAATCAGGGCACGGGAATCCACATCTTTCAGGATACAAGTGGTGGAAACCTGTCCGGTAGTTCCGTTAATCATATTACCGAAATCTTCATTGCGGTGTGCGCCCATCTTCAGATTCGGATAGCTGAATACTCTCGGAATAAATACATAACAGTCATTCCGTAGTGTCAGACTGCCTGTTCCCTCATAATATTTGGCCAGAACATCCACAGTAGCACTCTCCGGCAATTCCGGAACACGGAATACAATGCTGTTGGCAGTCTTCTCAACGAAGTTAGTCACTTTCACTTCATCCCCGAAATGGATGCTTTCAATCAAATTCAGGAAAGTTCCGTTGAGGGTAATCAGACTTCCCTCGGTCACCCGTTCTGCCATTGCGTCAATGGTCGGAATATCTTTGATGATCTCAAAAGCAGGACCCTCCGGTTGAGTGAACTGCTCTCCTGTAGAGTCAAGATAATAGAGGGAGATAGGAGCGGCATCCGTGATGACGAAAGGAATGGTTGCTACAATTTCTCTTTCGGACTGATAGGAGATAGAAGCCTCTTTATCACCGAAACAAACTTTGGACACGATGTCCAGATTCTCACCCTGTATTTCAATCTGATCTCCCACGTGCGCTCCGGCAGGAACATTCTTCACTTGGGGAACCGGATATACAATTGTAAATGATTGCTCACTTTCCGTCTTTTTTTCTTTCGTACTAAGAACGATTTTCCCGTTTCCGGCATTGGCGGGAACTACAATAACAATCTCCTGTTGAGAGAGCTTATAGCGTATCGTAGCTTCTACGCCACCAATCGTTGCCTTTTGTATATCGCGCAGGAATTCTCCTTTGATAGTGATTTCCTGTCCGAACTTACCGCTTGTCGGGGTGAACTCTATAATTTGAGGATCACCCTGCTCAATGACATCAGTCGATTCTTTTTCGTTGCAGCCTGCCAGCGCAGTGAGAACGAAGAAGATGAATAGGCTATAGAATTTATTTTTCATGATTCAGTGTCGTTTAGTATTAATAGTTAGGGTTCTGTGTGATGACGCCCGGATTATTGTCGATTACGCTTTGTGGAATCGGAAGTATCAACTGATAATCCTTTAACTTGTTGATCTGTTGGGTGTAGCCTGCATAGAAATCCCATTCGGTTTCCTGAATATGCTTGTTGATTACCTCTATGGCCTTGTCCCAACGCAAGAGGTCGAACCAGCGTTGATTTTCGAAAGCCAGTTCCAGACGACGTTCTTTCTCAAGATAGGTGCGGAATACGTTACGGGTAGTCACTGCATCACTCTCGATTTTGCTTAGTCCGGCACGTTCACGTACCAGATTCAGGTATTTCAACCCGGCAGAGGGACCGTCTACTTCGTTCAATACTTCCGCATACATCAGTAGTACATCTGCATAACGAATGACAGGCCAGTCATTTTCAGCATCGTATCGTATGGATACTTCCGAAAGGAATTTCTTTACATAAGCCACTTGTGCTTCCACGTCTTTACTCTTATCATAATAACTGTCTGCCATGCTGACGTCCTTTCTCAAATCCTCTTTGCTGTAAGCGGCGGATATTTCTTTCGTAGGATAATTCTTACCGTCACCGCTACCCGTGATTACGTTCGCGCCACTGTTTTGCGGTGCAAATGTATTGGCAAACGGAGAACCGATTCCCAAGCTACCGCTTTTGTAGCGTACAGTGAAGATAATATCATCGTTCATCTCTTTGGTTGTATCAAACACATCGGCATATTTGACATTCAGTGTCTCGCCTTTGGCAGTCACTACATCGCTTAATAACGGTTTGGCATCTTCATACCGTCCGAGGGTAAGATACACTTTAGCCAGTAGAGATTTGGCTGCCAGTACTGTGGCACGTCCCAAATCATTAGAGCTGTATGTGATGTCCTGTAAATCCGTAACGGAACGTTTCAGGTCGTCGATGATTTGCGCATAAGTGGCCTGCACCGAACTGCGGTCTTTCTTTAGTGATTCTGCGATACTGATCTCTTCTGTCACCAGAAAGGTTGGGCCGAAGAGACGTACCAGATTGAAATAATGATAGGCGCGGATAAAGAGAGCTTCACCCTCGAATTGTGCACGTTTCTTTTCGTTCTCCACTACGGCCAGCACTTCGGGTTTCAGTATTGAGTTGCAGTTATTGATATTCTGATAGGTAGCTTCCCAGTAGGTGCGGATATTCGGATTGCTGGCGTCCATTGTTCCAAGGTCCAGTGCCAGCAGTTGCATGAATGCGTCGTTGCTGGAACGGGTGCCGTTCATGCGAGTGTTGTCCGAACGAAGTTCCGTCAACGCCCATTCTATATTCAGTGGAGCGTGTATGCCTCCGTAACAACCGATGACGGCTGTGTTCACTTCCGCTTCATTTTGGTAGAAGTTGATATCGGCTATGTAAGAGTCCGGCGTGATGTTCAGGTCGCAGGAGGCGAGTCCCAACGCACAGGTTGAGAGAATACCGATGAATGTATGTTTTAGTTTCATTGTTATTTGTCTTTAAGGAGTTAGAAATTAAGTTCGAATCCGAAAGTGACTGTCGATTGCAGGGGGAACCCACCTGACTGGTAACCGTTGATAAGAGGAGAACTGTAAGAACCACTCGTCTTACGTGCTTCCGGATTAATACCACGGTAGTCCTTGGACCAGATATAGAACAGGTTCTGTCCTGAAGCATAAAGACGGAGTGAACTGATACCGATCTTCTTCAACTGCTTCTTATTGAACTTATAGCCTAAAGTCACATTGCGCAATGCTACATACGAGCCGTCTTCAATCAGGTAATCCGTAAATTCCCAGGCGACACCGCCATTTGCTGCGAAAGAGGGAGTTTTTCCGTCGCCCGGATAGTCTGCACTGATCCAGCGGTTTTTCACGTAGTTGCGGTTGAACTTCTTGGTTTCGGTAAAGTAACCGTCACCGTTGAATACATCCAGTCCGTGAACTCCCTGAATCATAACGTAGAGGTCGAAGCCTTTCCAGGTCAGTGTATTGGTGAATCCCCATGTTGCTGTCGGGAATGGGTTGCCGATTTCTGTACGGTCTTTGTCATTAATCACTCCGTCGTCGTTGATATCTACAATCCGGAGACTGCCTGGTACGGCACTGGCCAAGTGGGGAACAGCGTCCACTTCTTCCTGACTTTTGTAAATACCGTCTGTCTTGTAGCCGAAGAAAGAAATGGCTCTCTTGCCTACCTGTGCCAGATATGTTTCGTTACGTTCACCCGTAGAGATCAGTCGTTCTTCTCCCGAAAGTTCCAGTAACTTGTTGAAGTTGGAAGAGATATTGAATGAGCTTTCCCATTCAAAATTCTTGGTGCGGATATTATGGGTATTCAGTTCCACCTCAATACCACTGTTGCGGATACGTCCGATATTATTCCAGTAATTATTGAATCCGGTGAAAGAAAGAACCGGCTGTTTGAATAATAACTGTTTGGTGATGGAGTAGTATCCGTCCACTGTCAGGTTGATACGGTTGTTCAGGATGCTCAAGTCGAATCCGGCATTGTATTCGTAAGTCTGTTCCCAAGTGATGCGGTTGTTACTTTTGGTTTCGCTGGTCTTGGCGAGTCCGGAGATCAGATTGCCATTTCCCTCTCCCAATGCGTAATTGTTGGGATAGAGCAGGTCATAGTATGAATTGGCAGGAATGCTGTTATTACCTGTCACACCGAAACTGGCACGGACTTTCAGCAGGTTCAGCCAACCGAATTGTTTCAGGAAAGATTCTTCCGATGCACGCCATCCCACAGATACCGAGGGGAAGTAACCCCATTGATGACCGTCGGCAAACAGAGAGCTTCCGTCTGTACGGATACTGGCAGAAAGCAGGTATTTCTCATCGTAACTGTATGTGGCACGTGCCAATAGGGACATCATTGCCGTACGGTATTTCTGGGTATAAGTTCCGTCGAGGTCGAAAGAAGTTGCAGCGTTCAGCGTATGGATATAGTCGGTGGGGAAGCCCAGTCCGACGATACCGGCAGTTCTTTCAGAAGTAGTCTGCGCTGTATAGCCGGCCAGTACGGAGTAGTCATGCTTCCCTGTCTTTCCGGTATAGTTTAACGTGTTCTCGCTCAATAAGTCGATATACAGACGGTTGGTATAAGTACCCATAGCTGATTCTTCATCTTTCTTGGCAGCATAATCACGATATTGATTGTTCTGGCGATACTTGATAAAGAAACCGTTGGAAGTGGTGAATACCAGTCCTTTCATCAGTTGGACATTGAAAGAGGCATTCGCCTGCAGGTTGTAGTCCTCGCGGAAACGTTCTTCCGTATCCATCAGTGAACGCGGATTGTTATTGCTCGAACCGAAAGGACTGCTGGACGGGGTGAAAGTTGTTCCGTCCTCACGGGTATAGGTAACATTGCTGAAGTCACTGCCTCGTGCATACGAACCGATAGGTTTGCCGGTCAGCGCAGAAGTGGCAGCAGTATGGCGTACAGGCATGAAAGAGGGCGTACGATAGAAATCCATGAAGTTGGTGGCAGGAGTTTCTGTCTTGGTGTACGACGGTGCCAGATTCAAACTGAAGTCTACCCGTTTGGATAGTTTTGCATTGATGCGTGAACGCAGGTTCAGGCGGGTATAGTTGCTGTTGAGCATGATACCGTCTTCCTGTGCATAGTTGCCCGAAATATAATAAGTGATGTCATTCTTACCACCCGATACGGAGAGCTGCACCTGGTGAATCTGCGGACTGCTGTTCAATCCTTCTTTCTGCCAGTCGGTGTAGTTATCAATGAGACCGAAAGCCTCCTCTGTCTGTGACATTGTTTTATTTTTCAATACCGATTCGTATCCGATCATGCTGCAATAATCTTGTGAACTCATGATGGGATGTAACTTATAAGCCCATTTCAAACCGGTGGAGGCTTTCACGCTGTATTTCGGTTTACTGGCTTTTCCTGTCTTGGTAGTAACCAGGATGACGCCATTGGCTGCACGTGAACCGTAGATGGCTGCCGAAGCGGCATCTTTCAATACTTCGATGGAAGAAATATCTGCCATATCGAGTGTGGAAAGACCGTCCGGTGTGGGATAACCGTCGATGACAATCAGCGGAGAACTGTCGGCACTGATAGAACCCATACCACGCACACGGATTTGCGGGGCGGCTCCCGCTTCGGAAGTAGAGTTCTGTATATTGACACCGGCAATTTTACCTTGTAATAACTGGTCTACCTGGGTCACGGGAATGTCTGTCAGGTTGTTGATATCCATCTTGGACACAGATCCCGTCAGGTGAGACTTTTTCTGCACACCATAACCTACGACTACCACTTCATCTAGTGTCTTTGTATCTTCCAGCAGGTGAATATCCAATTTGTTTTTACCGTTGATGGCAACTTCCTGTGGGGTGTATCCGATGTATGAAACCACCAGGATAGACTTGGAAGAGGGGACACTCAATGTAAACTGACCGTCCATGTTGGTGATTGTACCTGCGGTACCACCTTTTACTTTCACATTCGCTCCGGGGATTCCACCCTGACTGTCGGTCACTGTTCCGGTGACGGTAAACGACTGTGCATAAGTGACGGTAACGCACGGAACACAGAATAACAGCATCCATGCCATTACCAAAGAGTAATGAATAAATTTGTTCCTCATCTGATTAGTATTTTAAGTGTTTCTTATTCTAAACTATAGATTAAATGAATTCTTTTGTTAGCGGGTGTCTCGCGGAATTGAGCGCCGATGGCTTCATATCCGGCTTTCGGATCAAAGAACGATGCACGGCGAAGAATCCAGCAGGCTTCTTCCTGTTTCTTGTCCCATTCCTTGATTTGTTGGTAAGGCCATTCGCTCTGTGGTTTGCCGATATATGGAATCAGAAATTTCAGTGCTGCCGTGATGGAACGTCCGTCCTGGCTGGTAGCGTTGTAAATATCCTGTCCCAGCGTGGAGGCGATTGAACACATATCGAGCATGTGTCCCAGATTGAAGATCGTATATCCCAGGGCAGTAGTGCGTGCAAGTTCCAATGGCTGTTTGCCATCCGGTTCTATCTGTGCGAACAAACGCTTTTCGGGAAACTCCTGAATGGTTTTCATGGCAAGGTCTTGATTGCCTGTGTATAGAGCATAAGCTGTCAGTTGCACGTCATAAGCCAGACCGTGATTGTTCTTTGCTCTCTGTTCTTCGGCAGCTACGGGACTGGTCTGCATCCATTCCACTAGTTGCGTGAACCATTCTTTCATCCCTTTCTTTACTTTGGGAGTAAATGCTTTCGAGTTCTCCATTAATGTCATGGCGTCAATCATTTCCGTGAACGAGTAAATATCAATCATGCCTGCACCACGTCCCATGCCTTTATTCTTTCCGGGGATGGTTTGTCCGTAAGTGAGGTGCGGATTCATCTTCGTCTTGGCATCCAGGAACCAGACATTCAGGAAGTCTACGGCTTTTTGCGCATATTTCTCATCACCGGAGAAGTAATAGGCAAGTCCCAGTGTGGTGACTGCTTTCGACATATCTCCCAGTTTGTTGCGGTCGAGCTTATCCAATTCCGGATTTCTTTGTCCGTCTTTACGGATATAGGGCAAACCGTCCGGTTTGGATGGATCCGGCCACCAGTAAGGGCCCATGCTCATATAATCGTGTTTGTCTCCGCTATCTGCTGTCATTGTTTTGTCCATTACGGACGGCGGAGTCATCTTCAAAGCCTTGTTGGCATCTCTTAAAAGAGTTTTGACGGCAGGGGCATATAGAGGTGAATTGGCTTTTTCTTTTACTTTGGCTAATTTTTCCGCAGCATAGATGCGGGTGTTGGCTACCTGTGCGTTCAGTGTGAAAGCAGAGGCGAACAATAATGTGCATACTAATAAGTTTTTCATATTCTATTGATTTTATAGTTTATTGAATCCATAATAACGGGTGACGGATGGGAAGATTACGTACCACCTCTTCGTTGGTGGGGAAATGCTCCAGTTGCATCCATGTGTTGAAAAATTCTTTATTGAAATGATGTAATGTGCCGAATAACAGGAACGGTTGCGCCACTGGCCATTCTTCCCAAAACATAATGTCGGGTTGTCTCTTCCAGCTACTTTTGTCTTTTACGTATGGATAAAGCCAGGCGATACCCTTATCGATGTTTTTGCCGTCCGGTGTAGTGTAATTCCATATATCTTCTTCTCCAGTAGTGAGCAGTTGGCAGATAGTGGCCATTGCGTCAAGGTTGAAAAGAGAATAACCGTAGGGCTTGGTGCGTTCCAGTTCTAAAGGGAAACTGCCGTCTGCAGCCATTTGATTGGGTAAAAGTACTGTTTTATAACGTTCCGTGCAAAAACGAATCATTTCCCGGTTGTCCGTGAACAAGGCAAAGGCAGCGGCTTGCATGACCCAGCAGGTGCCATGATTGTTTTTCGCTTCCATTTCTTTGATTCCGTAACGGTGTGTGGACATCCAGGTCAGATAATCGGAGAACCATTGTTTGATAGTCCGCACTTCTTCCTTGTCAATCATCCCTTTCGCTTCCATAAGGCGGAGCGACTGCACTACTTCGATCAGGTGAATCGTATCGATGATTCCTATCCCTCGTCCTGTTGCTACTCCCTTGATGGCCTGTGCATACAGCAGATTGGGATTCATCTGTGTGTCCGGGTTGACAAACCATGCCCGGATATGTTGCATGGCTGCATCGGAATATACTTGTTTACCCGTAAGTATCCAGGCGGAAGTAAGGTCGCCTACCAGTTGGCTCATTCGAATCATGGCCTGCCGATGTGCTGTGAAATTCTCCGGATTGGTTTCTCCATCCCGGCGGATATAAGGACCGTCGGGAGCTTCCGGATTCGGCCACCAGTAGTCACCCTCCGAATAGAAGTCATGGATACCTCCGGCACTTCTTGTCGCACGGGTAGCGGTCACAGTGACCGGTTCCTCATGAAGTGCGGCATCTGCCCGTTGTATCGTTTCTTTTTCTAAAAGGTGACGAATCTGTTCGGCTGTGTCTTCTCCGGCAACTGCCGTAGCAGTGCCAAAGAATATAATAAAACCTATTGAAATTATTGTCTTTCTCATGGTGCTTTTCTCCTTTCTTATTCAGCTTTCACTTCTATTCGGCTTTCACTTCGATGAAAGCAGTTTGAATGCCCGGTGATTTTACAGCTACCTGGCATGTGTCGTTCAAGTCAATGCGAATTGCAGCTCTGCCATTATAAGCCTGTACTCTCCGGGAGCCGGTGGATGTTCCTAAGTTCTGAATCAGTTTTCCGTCTCCCGCAGCTTCAAATGAGATTACATTTGCCGCGTCCAGGCAGGGGATCCCTTTGTTGTCTGTCAGCTGGGCTTCCACCCATACGATAGAACCTTTATCGGGGTATGTCTTCAACTTCAGCTGTTTCGGATTGCTCCATTCTTCTGTCTGGTAGTTGAAACTTATTTCATCCGTAATGGCTGCTTTCATGTTACCTTTACCGAGTCCTTTCACTGCAACCGCTTTTATGTTATTTTCTCCTGCTTTCAGTATGCAGTTCCAGTGAAGTCCCGCTGCCGGAAAATCCTGGCTGTTGCGTTGCTTGACTCCCTGACTGACGCCGTTCACGAACAGCTCTACTGCTGCACAGTTGGAATATACCAGAATCTCTTTTTCTTCGTTCGCTTTGCCCCATCGGGTCCGCCAGTTATGACCGTAAATATGAATCATAGGCTGTTTAGTCCAGTAAGACTGGAAGACGTAGTAGGCTTCTTTTTTAGTAAGATCCCGTTCTACCACTCCTTTCTGATTGACGTATGGCACCGGATTATCGGGGCGGAGAGGGGTGGAGAAATCTTTGAATACCCAAAAGGCGGTTCCTGTCAGCCAAGGCATTGTTTCTTGCTCTTTCAGGTGCCAGTCGAATAGTTTTACGATATACGTTTCCGACCAGTCTCCATCTCTGGAAGCACGGGGATCTCCGCCTTGCAGGGCGAAGTCACCTGCCCGTTCGTCGGCACTGGTTCCACCCGTAATTGCTTGTAGTGGGTTGAAAGGATATTCGGAATGACGTCCGGCATGTGAGTCACCTCCCCATTCTACATGCAGGAAATGTTTCACCCGTTTCATCTCTTTCTCCGAAATACTCTTGTAGTCTGTAAATTGTCCGCGATACCAGCCTGCCCAAATGGAGGGAGAATAGACATCTACAATATCATTGCAGAAATCACATCTGCGGATGGAAGTCATACGTGACGGATCGAGTTGGTGTGACAAGTCATTCAACTCTTTCATGAAAGCGCGGATGGCCGATTGCTCGAATGTTGAAAAATCATTGGGCCAGTCATTTTCATTTCCCAATCCCCAAAGGATGACGGAGGGATGATTGCGATGCTGGGTAATCATGTTGGTCAGCATCCGGCGCGCTTGTGCCTGATATTTCTCTCCTCCCAGTCCACCTCTGCACCAGGGTATTTCTTCCCATACCAAAATGCCTAACTGATCGCATAAACGGAGGATGATGTCCGATTGTTGGTAATGTCCCAAACGGATAAAGTTGACTCCCATCTCTTTAATCAGTTTCATTTCCGCTTCCATTTGTTCTTCTGTCATAGCGGCGCCTACTCCGGCATGGTCTTCATGCCGATGGGTTCCTCTTAACAGCAGACGTTCTCCGTTCAACTGGAAAGGTCCGTTTTCAATGAATTCAAAGTGACGGAATCCGATGAATTCTGTAATAGTCTGTTTACTTTGAGGAGTAGTCAATGTCAGTTCGCAGGTATAGAGTTGAGGCTGGTCGGGACTCCACAGAATCGGATTCTTAATCGTTGTCTCGAACAGGGGATTTGTTCCCAACGGAAGAACCGTCGTTGTCTGTTCCCATACCTTTTCTCCATTAGGCGCCTTTAATAAAAGGTGAATGCTTGCCTGGCGAATATCATTCGGGTTATGGAATGTTCCTTGTATCTTTAGAGAAGCGTTTTTCATATCTTTCTCTACAGGGGTATTTATCTGTATATTGCTGAAAGACACTTCGGGCTGGTAAATCAGATTCACGTAGCGATAAAGGCCGCCGTATAAGTTGAAATCTGACAGGTCGGACGGAATCATCTCCGTATCTCTGGTATTATCGCAACGAACGGACAATGGAATTCTGCCATTGAAGCGTTTAGCGCAATCCGGGTTGGCAAGGGCTTGTTGAACGGCTTCGGTGATATCGACACTCCAACCGTCGTAGCCCCCTGTGTGACTGGCTACTTTATACGTATAGACATACACTTCCGTTTTTTGTCCTGCTCCCTCAAACTCCAGTATGACGCGTCCATTGAGATATGGATTCTTGATAGAAAGCTGCGTGCGATACCATCCTGCGCCCTGATAATAATTGATATCCGGGTCTACTGCATCTTCTGCATTGAAACAGTGGGGTAGGGTAACCTGTTGCCAGATAGGCACTGCTTCGGAAGAACCGGGAGCGGCGGGACGTACTGCTTCCCAAATGCTTCCAAGGTCACCTTTCAGGTATTCCCATGAGTCTGTCAGCCGGATTCTTTGTTGAGTCGGAATCGTGGCATTCAACGGGAGTATCAGCAGAATGAACAGGATGAATATAGAAGATAATCTTTTCATAATTAGTAATGTACTAATAAGGATAAATAGTAAAGTGATGTTATCGTGAGAGTTGTCGGAAGATTTAGAAAAGACTTTCTTCCTTTTCCAATTTAGCTTTGCGGAGCAAGGCTTCCAGGAAATAATAGTCGGCGTATGAAAGCGGGACATCTATTTCGCTGTCGTGTGGTTTGGAACCTGTGCTGTGCAGCAGCAAGAATCCTTTATCTCCGTTTAGTTGCGCACGATAGCTATGCGTCAGATTCTGGAGAATCTTATCGGCTTCCTGCTTGTATTGTTCTTTCTTTTCGGGAACGTATGTGCTTAGTTCATAAAGGGCGGATGCCATACAGGATGCAGCGGATGCGTCACGGGGTTCGTTTGGTATTCCGGGTGCGTTAAAGTCCCAATAAGGAATCAGGTCTGCCGGCAGGGTCGGATTGTTGAAGATGTATTTCTCCACTTTCTCCGCCTGTTGCAGGAATTCGGGTCTGCCGGTTTCACGATAGCACATGGTGTATCCGTATAAGGCCCATGCTTGTCCGCGTGCCCATGCTGATTCGTCGGAATATCCTTGATGCGTCATTTTGCTGCGTACCGTTCCGTTAATGGTATCGTATTCTACTACATGATAGCAGCTGTTGTCTTCACGGAAGTGATTCTTCATGGTAGTGAGTGCATGGTTGACTGCTATATTATAATAGGTGGAGTCGTTCGTTTCGCGGAATGCCCAGAACAGAAGTTCAAGATTCAGCATATTATCGATGATAACGGGGAATTGCCATTTGTCTGCATGGTGGTCCCAGGAACGGATACAGCCGATTACCGGTTTGTAACGGGTAATCAGGGTGCGTGCGGATTGCAACAGAATATCTTTATAAGTGGAATCTCCGGTCAGACGATAACCGTTTCCATAGCTGCAATACATCTTGAAGCCCATGTCGTGTGTCTTTCCGTTATTTTTTTCGCGTTCCAGAATTTCTGTATGTTTCTGCGCCTGCTCTTTCCAATATGGATTGTGCGTGTACTCATATAGATACCAAAGCTCACCGGGGAAGAATCCACTGGTCCAGTCTTTAGAAACAACCAGTTCCAGTGAACCGTCCGGTTTGATACTGCGGGGATTGGTTAATTCCCCCCAGCCCTTACTTTCTCTCTTTTCTCTACTCTCTTGTGATTCATTGGCACGTGCCTCGTCTATTTGATTCAGTGCGTATTTTAATTGCTGTTCGGCAAATGCGAAGTTAGAAGCAACGATATCTTGCTCTTTAGAGTGATTACAACTGGTAAGTGTGATAATTCCAAGTCCGAAGACTAACAAGTAGTTTTTAATCTTTGTTTCCATATGATTATATTAAGTAGAACAACATTGCAAATGTATGGAAACAGAGTAGAATCGGTTTGTCTAATGATGCCAGATGTTTGCATTTTCATCCCAAACAAATAAAAAAATCCGCACTGTAAGCCTTGTTGGGACATTTTTTATTGTTTGGGACGATTTTGTAAATCGGCTATTCCCGGATGGTGTCAACATCTGTATGGCCTGAATGTGACTTTTGATATTCCGATGGAGAAACACCGTAAGCTGATTTGAAACATTTCGTGAAGTAGGCGAGAGTACTGAATCCCGTGGCCGTTGCAATTTCGGTAATGTTCATTTCTGTTTGCTTCAGCATTTGTGTAGCTATCTCCAAACGTTTATGACGGATAAGGTCATTCAACGGCAGGTCGGTGATAGCTTTCAGTTTCCGGTAAAGATTGCTCCGGCTGAATCCCATCTCTTCACAGATTTTGTCTACTTTCAAATCGGGGTCGGTGAGATACTTTTCAATGATTTTAAATAGTTTCTGCATGAATTTCTCATCGGCGGAGGTCGTTTCCACTTCAATTCCCATGGATTGCAGGGAGAAGTTTTTGCTATATACGGATTTTAGCTTTTCCCGCTGTGCCAGAAGATTGTAGATACGTACCAGCAGAACATCAATATTAAATGGTTTAACCACATAATCGTCTGCTCCCGACAAGAATCCCTCTTTGACGTGCATCACCATCGTGCGGGCAGTGAGTAGAATAACGGGAATGTGTCCCGTCTGCAGATTGTTCTTGATAAGTGCGCAAAGTTCCAGTCCGTCGATACCGGGCATCATAATGTCCGTCACTACCAGGTCGGGAAATTCTTTCAGGACAATTTCAAAAGCATCCGAACCGTTGTCGGCTTCCAATACGTTGTAATATTGTTCCAGGTGTCCTTTTACATAACTTCGTATCTCTTCATTGTCTTCTACCAATAGAACCGTTTTGCCGGGTAGGGATGGAGTGGTTCCGGAAATGGTGTTTTCGGAATCAATGGTTCCGGACATACCCTTTTCTACTTGTTCATTGTTTTTTCCCGAGAGAACGGCAGTATTCGCCACCTCTTCTTCTGTCATGGTGTGGTTCGGTAATAGGATAGTGAATACGCTTCCTTTGGGAGTATTGGCTGTGACTCCAATTTCTCCGTGATGCAGATGAACGACAGATTGAGTCAGGCTTAATCCGATACCTGTGCCATTCATATTCTCGCTACCTGTCGTGTGACCGACCTGGTAGAAGGGAGTGAAGATTTGGGTACGTTCATCTTCTGGAATTCCTTTTCCCGTATCTGCTACCTGAATCACTAAATAACTTCCCTGATGGGTGGTGATAAGCGGAGAATGTTCCGATAGCCAGTCGCTATGTTCCTGGCGGAGAGTGTCTATATCTGTAATCAGCAGTAAACGCAGCGTGATTGTATCTCCCGGTACTGTGAATTTAAAAGCATTCGACAATAAATTGAAAACGGCTTTTTCGAGTAAGCCTTGATCGAAGCAGGCTGTCACCTCGCCTTGAGGAGCCTGATATTCGAAACGAATCTGTTTGCTTTCGGCAATCTGCCTGAATGTGTAGAATATTTCGAGCAGGAAAGCATTCAGGTCGCTTTGAGACAGTTGGAGAGTGAGATTACCACTCTGGTTCTTCTGTAAATCCATCAATTGATTGACGAGAAGTAATAATCGGCGGGCATTTTTCAGAATCATGTCCAGTTGTGTTCTGATAAACTGGGGAACTTCTGCCCGTTTCATCAACTCTTCCAGCGGGCTGATAATAAGTGTCAGCGGAGTACGTAGCTCATGCGAGAAGTTGGTGAACAGGTGTAGCTTTGTCTGATGGAATTCTTCCATGCGTTGTTTCTCCATTTGCTTCATGCGCAGGTCTAGTTCCAGTTTATGCTTACTGTACATATAATAGCCGATAGTAAACATGATTCCCAATGCGGATAGGACATAAAGGATATAGGCCAGCGGCGTTCCCCACCACGGAGAACGAATGATGATTTCCATTTTCTTTCCGGTTTCATTCCATACGCCGTCATTGTTGGATGCTATGATCTGGAATGTATATTTTCCCGGAGCGATGTTGGTATAGAATGCTTCTTTACGACTACCTACGTAATTCCAGTCTTCGTCGTGACCGGAGAGTTTATAGGCATATTGGTTCTGTTCGTGCAGAATATAGTTCAAGGCACTGTACGCAATGGAAAAATTATTTTGATTGTAGGCAAGAACCAATGTTTGCGTATCGTCCGGGGCACTATCCAGCAAATGAGTATCATCATTCGGTGTGATTACCTTATTGTTTACGGTCAGTTGGGTAAGTACTACCGGTGGCATGGTATTATTCTTTAGAAGAGAGCCGGGAGTAAAAGAAAGGAAACCATTACTTCCACTAAAGTAGACCTCACCGTGGGGCAGACTAATGACTCCCTGCGGTGTAAACTCCAACGTTTCGGAACCGACAAAACAGTCATAACTGCGTATCTGCCCGGTCTTGGTATTCAGTTCGGCTATTTCCTTATCGACACTAATCCATAAGTTGTTGTTGTGCTCCACCATGGCATATACCTCATTATTGGGTAGTCCCTCTTTCTTGCCAATATGTTTGACGACACCTGTTCCTTGTTTATACAGATATATTCCTCCTCCGAAAGTGCTGAACCAAATTTCGCCATTCGCTTTGCGCACTATGGAAGTGATGTAGTTGTTTTCAAGTTTCTGATTGGGATTTGTCTCTGACATGTTGCAACGGAGCACCGTTCCCTTTTGCATATCATATTCGTAAAGTCCGAACGAGCGGGTTCCTATCAGAAAGGTGTGAGCATTCAGTGCCAGGAAGCTCCGTAGGCTGGTGAAGTTGACGAATTCCTTTTTCTCTTTGCCATACGGGAACTGATTGGTGATTTTTCCGTCCGGAGACAGTTTTACCAGTCCTTTGTCGGCTGTCGTCCCTATCCATAGATTATTCTCTGCATCTTTATAAAAAGTATAGATGGCAAAGTTTTTTTCCCGGCCGAATGAATATACTAATGTGAACTTTTTGGAGGGAATATGGAATTTATAGACTCCTCCGGTACTTGTGCCACACCAGATATAGTCTCCGTCCAATAACAGGGATTTGATGATGTTCTTGTTGAACAATCCTTTGGATGTCTGTTCAATCAGGAAGTTGGTATATTCCTTGGTGATGGGATCGAACTGCATCAGTCCTCCTCCCTCTGTTGCAATCCACAATGAAGTGGAATCATACACCATCGTACCAAAGATATTATATAACTTCTGGTTGTTATTCTCTACCGGATGGTAAAAGATGAACCGGTTATTGAGCGGGTTATAGTAGTTCACACCACCGGAATAAGTACCCACCCAGAGCGTTTTCTCCCGGTCGATGTAGATACTGCGGACGGAAAAATGACTTAGACTGTTCTGATTAGCATCGAACCGGTTGTACTTGGATATATCATCGTTTCTTAAATCCAGAATACTAAGTCCGTCGAACGTCCCGATAATCAATTTCTGGTCCTGCTCGGTGATGCAACGGATATAGTCATTTGTCAGTCCGCTGTTTTTCTGATTGTAGATAGATAAGTCTTTGGTCTTCGGGTTCCATTTATTCAGTCCCCTGGTTTCTGTTCCTATCCATACCTGATGTTGGGAGTCTTCGAAAATACAACTGATTGCATCGTCCGATAGGGCAGGCTGTGTGCTTTTATTGAGTTGCTGAATCAACTCCATTTCAGGTGTACAGATAAATAATCCGTGACGATGAGTACCAATATAAAGCCGTTTTTCTGCATCAATATAAAGCTGCATGATTGCTTCATTCTCCGGGACATGGTCGGAATATTTCTTCTTGAATTCCCCGGAACGAGGTTGCCATATACATAATCCCGTTCGGGTACCAACCCACAGATTACCGGACTGGTCAAATTGAAGAACGGCAATATTGTTTCCTGCCATGTTTGGATAATCGTCCGTCTGATATTTGGTAATCTGATTGGTTTTGAGATTGATATAGTTAAGCCCGTTATTAGTACCTACCCACAATCCCTCGTTTGCATCGTCCGGCAACAGGCAAGTGATATGATTGTCCGACAATGAATGAGGATCATCGTTATCATGCTTATATATAGTAAATTTCTCTCCGTCGTATTTGTTTAATCCATTGCGGGTTGCAAACCAGATATAACCTTTGGAGTCTTGTGCAATGGCAAGGACTGATAGTTGCGACAAGCCATTCTTGAGATTGATATTCGAGAAATTGAATATTCCGCTTTCTGTGGCATAAGCCCGTGGAAAGCAGATAGACAGGAAAATCAAGAAAGCAATAAAAGAAAATGAACGTGTATGGAATAGAAGTTTTAGTGTAATAGAAATAAGGTTATTCTTTATCATAGTATTTCTTATAAATCTTTTGGTATTCCTTTTCCTTTTGGAATTTATCCAGCCATGTATTCAAACTATCGAGTAAGGCGGGGGATTGTTTACTGACTGCCCATGAGTAGAACTGCGTGAAGCTGATAGCTGTATTAATATCTATTTGCGGCAACGAATCTGCTGCTGCCAGTGCGATGCTTTCGTCGCAAACGGCATAGTCGATGTCTCCATGCGCTACCATTGATATCAATTGTTCGGAACCGTATTTATCAATCTCCTTGATGTAGATAGTATCTCCGATCTCATTGCCTAGATTCTGAATACGCAAAATAGAGGGGGAGCCTTTTACGACATGAAGTGTTCGTTGGGCTAAATCCAGTTGGGTACGGATATAGAGTGAATCATTCTCTCCAATCTCTTTGCGTTGCACCAGCACTTGCTTGTTGAGGAAAATGGGAGAGGTGAGAAGCAGAGAATCTTTTAACTTGCTGGTGGCTAATATGCCATAAGCAATCACGTCATAACGTCCCTCGTTTAATCCTTCCAACCGCTCTTCGAAACTCATAATAGGTGTTATTTCGGTTTTGAGTCCTTTGTCCCGGGCGAATGCCTGTATCAGTTCGTAATGAAAACCGGAAACGGTATCACCGTCTACATAAAAACTGATGGAATTATATTCGGTAGCTACACGTATGATACCCTCTTTGGCAATGGCAACATAATCACGCGGATGTCCCGCAGGTTTTTCCTGCTTGCCGCATTGACGGAAAGAGAAGATAAATGCCAATACAACAATCACTGGCACTAAATATCTGAACAGTCTCAATTTGGGGCGTGATACCATAAGTCGTATAGTTTTTGTTAATCATAGAAATTCCATGAAAGACCGAATTTCAGCACACGTGGGTTGATGGGGTAGTGAGGAGACAGAAAGTAATTCGGACTGCTCATGCCTTGGTTCACGTGATACATCATTACATAGAAACGTGTACGCTTTAAATGTAAGTTTGCATATACATTCACAATCGGATAACCTCCTATCTGTACCTGATCGTCTGTCGGTTGCAGATGGAAATTCTGAATGGCCGGCATATAGGCAGGTGCATTGTATTTGCTGAAATAACGCACGTCGGCTCCCAATTGCACACTAAGTACTTTCTTCGCCAGTTTGAACTGCATATAGAAGTTATGATATAGCGAAAGATCAGGCAAAGGAAGCACAGTCTGGTCACTGGATTTTTGCCAGGTCACTTCATTGTCCAGATGGAAGATTCCCAACTTGAAGTCCTGATTAAGACTAGCAGATAATACCTGTATACTTCCGCTGTTCTGTTCCGGTTTTGCTTCCTGGTTGAAGTAAGTATAGTTCTTGATATTTTCAACTCCTGCTTTCAGACGTGTTCTCCAACGTGCAATGCTCAATTCCCCTTCAATACGGGTACGGAATTCCTTGTCCATATCGTCGTCCCACATGAAATGCTTGGAATGATAATGGCGCATATAGAAAGGAGCAAGTTTATTGCTGACTTCACCACGGGCTATAAGACTGACGGTGTCTTTCCACAACGGGAAGTTCAGGTCAATATCTCCTTTTACATTGAATTGTCCGATTGCTTTTCCTGCCAATCCCACTTCACCGATAGCGTGGTAATGAAGCACATTCCCTTCACGTTTGGATAATTCGCCTCCAACAAATATTTCATTTTCGTTGTATTTATCAGGCAACGGATTTCCTTCCATATTCATCAGTGTATACTTGCTGATTTTATAGGAAGCAAATGCAGTCAATCCGGCTTTGGCATATTTATTGAATCCCTCAAGTAACGCAATACCTATGGTGTTTTTGATTCCGACGTAGGTGGTACTGTCTCTGACATTAGGATTATCCGTATCAAAGTAAGTATTCTGATAATAATTTTTTTCACGCATGTCGTCATTAGAATTAAAGCTATGCCGTGCCCGTTCCACTTGGATGGTGTGTATAAAACTGGTAACGGGGACAAACTCCTGTTTGACGGGAGTGGTGTCATTTTCAGCCTGTGGTATGTCACGACTGAATCCGAGATTATATCGTTGGGTCAGGAAGACATAAAAGTCATGGTTGCGGTTGGTCGTTGCACTTAGTACGGTAGGAATATTGGTTGATTCATATTCTCTTTGACCTTGCGCCATTTCTTCCGGTGCAGTGATATAGCGGTCGTCCTCAATACCTCCGTTTTCATTTGTTTTCAGGTAATTATTGCTGTATATAGCCTGCATCTGATATTTGTCGCCGATATAGCTACCGAAAACTGCTGCATTAAAGTACGCCGTATTCTGATTATTGTAATATCCTCGTCCGTATAGGTAGTCTACATTAAATCCGAAAGCCAGTTTCTTGTTTACATTGACAGAGAAGTAAGATTTGAAACGCTCTTCCCCATTCACTTTATTACCGGCTTTGTGATACGTCAGATTCGTATAAGGTACGTTACTGTTAGTGAAATTAAATTCCGTAGGACGAATGAAGAAACTGGAGAAAGGCTCCATGAAAATAGTCGGCTCTGGGTCACGGCGGTCAAAGAAGATGCGTGACATACGGGGAGAACCCATATTGGCCAGATAATTATAATGTCCGGTAAGTCCTTCAGTCAGGTTTGAATTCTGGAAATGATGAAAGGCTGTATCTGCCGGGATGATAGTCCGGTCGCCCAACTGGTTCTTGATACGCCACATATACAACTTTGGAGGCAATCCCTGTACTTCGACATTTGCACTATCCAATCTGTCCGGAATCATGGCAGGGTCTACCTGATTTCCGTATTGGTCGTATCCGTTTTCGTCTACTCTCTGGCGACCATTATCGAACTGTGCGTGAACAGTCGTCAAACCTATAACGGAAAGTAATATATATAATAGTAAGATTCGTCTCATAATTGGAGGCAAAGATACTTACTTTAATTGAGAATTGAGAATTGAGAATTGAAAAATATGTTGCATCCTTTACTTGGCGAGCAATTATTTCTTAATTCTCAATTCTCAATTTTTAATTTATTAAACCTCACGGATTAACTCCATACCTTTTTTGATAGCTTCCTCGTTCATAGGAATCAAGTGATGGTGACGTTCCGGCAGGGTTTTCTTAAGTCCTTTGATAACATTCTCCAACGTTACGATGGGGCGAAGCTTCAATAATCCGCCAAGTACGATCATGTTGAATGCTTTGGCATTATTCATCTCGTTGGCTGCATCCATTGCGTCGATACGATATACCTTAATATCCTTACGGGTAGGAGGGTTGATAATTCCGTAACCGTCATAAATCAGGATACCACCGGGTTTCACTTTGCTTTCAAACTTTTCGAGTGAAGGCTGATTCAGAATGATGGCAGCGTCGTATTTACTAAGAATCGGTGAGGATATTTTGTCATCACTTACAATAACTGTAACGTTGGCTGTTCCACCTCGTTGTTCGGGGCCATAAGCGGGCATCCAGGTCACTTCTTTGCCTTCCATCAAACCGGAATATGCCAGAATCTTACCCATAGACAATACGCCTTGTCCACCGAATCCTGCTATAATTATTTCTTCTTTCATTGTTCTGTTGACTTTTAGCGTTATTCTTTATCTTTTAAATCACCCAGCGGATAGAATGGGAACATGTGTTCTTCCATCCATTTGTTCGCCTTCTCCGGAGTCATCTTCCAGCCTGAACTACAAGTGGAAACGATTTCTACCAGGTTGGAACCTTTACCGTTCATGGAGTTCTCAAAAGCCTTGCGGATTGCCTTCTTAGCCTTACGGATAGCCGGTACGGATTGTACGGACTGACGGGTTACGTAAGCAGTTCCTTCCAGTTGGGCTGCGATTTCAGTAATCTTCAATGGATAGCCGTGAAGTTCAACGTCACGTCCGTAAGGACAAGTCGAGCTCTTCATGCCTACTAGTGTAGTCGGTGCCATCTGGCCGCCTGTCATACCGTAGATCGCATTATTGATAAAGATAATCGTGATATTCTCACCACGGTTCAAAGCGTGGATTGTTTCGGCTGTACCGATACAAGCCAAGTCACCGTCGCCCTGATAAGTGAAAACAAGGCGGTCCGGCCACAGGCGTTTCACAGCAGTCGCCACAGCAGGAGCACGTCCGTGTGCTGCTTCTTGCCAGTCAATATCGAGATAGTTATAGGCAAACACTGCACATCCCACCGGAGAAATTCCCACAGTTTTATCTTCCATACCCATTTCCTCAATGACTTCGGCAATGAGTTTGTGTACCACACCGTGACTGCAACCCGGGCAGTAGTGCATGGCGTTATCGTTCATCAGAGTCGGTTTTTTGTAAACCAGATTCTCGGGTTTGATTATTTCTTCTTTAGTCATAACTTCATCTCCTTATCTGTTGGTGAACCGTATAAAAAACTCCATCAGCTTGACAAAGATTGCCGCGCCGCATACGTAGATAAACATTTTGAAATCATCTTTTGCTACAAAGTAGGTGATGATGGCTGCAACAGCCAATATCATAAATAGGATGTTCAGTACGTTTCTTATTTTATCGGGATTCATTGTTTCGTTATTTGATTATTTTTTCTTTCAAGGCAGTTACAATTTCATCCGGATCGGGAACGATGCCACCTAGACGTCCGAAATGTTCTACCTTTACTTTACCGTTAACAGCGAGACGGACATCTTCAATCATCTGTCCGGCATTTAGTTCCGTAACGAGCATACCTTTTACTTTATCAGCGTATGCAGCAATCGCTTTGGTTGGGAACGGCCACAGTGTAATCGGGCGAAGGATACCTACTTTAATTCCTTTTTCACGGGCTAGTTCCATTGCTTTCTGGCCAATACGTGCCATTGAACCGAAAGCGATAATCAAATACTCTGCATCTTCGCAGTTGATCTCTTCGAAGCGTACTTCATTTTCTTCAATTTCACGATATTTAGCTTGAAAACGGAGGTTGTTGATTTCCATTGCTTCCGGTTTCAATTCAAGGGAAGTGATAATATTCGGTTTGCGGTCTTTTGCTTTTCCGGTAGCAGCCCATGGACATTGTTCAATTACTTCTGCTTCCGTGCGGCGTGGCTTTTGTGCAGGAAGAACAACCTTTTCCATCATCTGACCGATCACACCGTCGGCAAGGATAATAGCCGGATTACGGTATTTGAAGGCCAGTTCGAATCCTAATGCTACGAAATCCGCCATTTCTTGTACGGATGCCGGAGCGAGGGCAATCAGTTTGTAGTCTCCATGACCACCACCTTTTACTGTCTGGAAGTAGTCAGCCTGGCTAGGTTGGATAGTTCCCAATCCGGGACCGCCACGCATTACATTCACAATCAGACAAGGAAGTTCGGCACCGGCCAAATAAGAGATTCCTTCTTGTTTCAAGCTCACACCCGGACTTGAAGAGGAGGTCATTACCTTCTTTCCGCTACCTGCACCTCCATATACCATATTGATAGCTGCCACTTCACTTTCCGCCTGGAGTACTACCATGCCGGTTGTTTCCCACGGTTTCAGTTCGGCAAGCGTTTCCAACACTTCCGATTGGGGAGTAATAGGATAACCGAAGTAACCGTCGGCACCGCAACGGATAGCTGCGTGGGCGATGGCTTCGTTTCCTTTCATTAATACAACTTCTTCTGCCATATTCTTTTCTTTTATTCTACTTTTACTTTATACACTGAAATACATCCGTCCGGACAAACCGTTGCACACGAGCTGCATCCGTTACAGGTATCTTCCTTCACTTGCCAGGCATAGTTATAGCCTTTCATGTTTACCTCTTTATTGAGGGCGATTACATCGAGCGGACACGCCACTACACACAGGTTGCATCCTTTGCAACGCTCCGTGTCGACTACGATTGCTCCTTTGATTTTTGCCATAATCTTTATTTTATTACGTTATCTTTGAGTACGGTTATTGATTATACATCTCTTTTATTGATTGAACATATCCTTGTGGTAGAAGTTGAGGATATCTATTACCATCTTCCTGGCCTGAACGGCAGGACTGTCCGGATTGAGCTCGATGGCATACTGGTAGTTGTCCAGTGCCCGCTTCCAATCTCCTTTCTTTCGGTAGGCATTTCCCCGTAAATAGTAAAGAGTATCTTTCTCTTTTTCGACAGAACTGTCTTGGAGAAGCTGGTCCAATTGCTTAATCGCTGTGTCCACATCCCCCTGATTGATAAGCTCTTTTAGGTTGTCTATTTGCTCCATTTCTTTTCGTCTTTCGGGATTCTGAAACGCAAAGATAGTTTTTATTTATGTAAACAGGGCAAATGAGGACGGAAATTTGCAACGTTTTGAGTTTATTGCATATTGTATAGTAGAGGTGGAATTTGCCTTTTTCTTGACATATCCGTAACTTTATTAATCAAAAAACGATATGAATCAGGAGTTATTATTGTTTTTGGAGTTGTAGTTTATTCATTATTTATATCCATGTCTAATCACTTTATATGGTTGAACTATTGTCAACAATATTCTGTGGCTTATCGAAATTAAGATAAATAGCCTTGCCTAAAAAGTCGTCAAAAGAGGGTGCTATATACTTAATAGAAGCTATATCTAAATCTCCTAAATCTACCCTATATATACTATTGTTTGGCAGGTGGAAAATATATCCAATATCACCATCCATGCCAAATGCTAAATACTCTTTTTGAAGATATTTGTGTATTCCATAGTCATTATTGTAAGCAACAATATCTTCAATAGCCCATATATAGATGTAGTTATCTCCTAATTTACCCTCGCCACCATTGCTCCATAACAGAAATCTTTTGTACTGATAGGGCAAGGTTGTATTTAGAAGTTTTTCTACGTCTTCAATAGACGCTGTATTTGCACCATTCTTTATTATACCATTTACTTTCTATTACTTCCATATTGATTTTGTTGTACTACTGTTAATGTGTTTCAGCTAACTGCTGTTTCCTCGTTTATTTTTTTATTTTGATAAATGTTAATCTCAGACGGATCATTTCTTTTAGGACAATTTACCCGTTTGTTACTGATATTATTTCGCTTGCTATTATTTTTCTTTGTTGCTTATTTATGTCCGAAGAGCAGTGGATGCAATTCATGGCATCCACTGCATATAGTTTTGTAGTATGCTTGGAAAGCGGTACACCTATTCTTTTTAATACTGGTTTAATCACTTCATAAATGATACTTATATCTGCATTACTGGTGATTCCCTGCTTTTTAACAAAATCTATTATGCAGTTCAATCTGCATATATATTCTTTATACTCCACATATTGATTTTCTTTTAAGATATAGTGCAATATGATTTTACTTTGCTTTTCGCAGATTCTTGCCGCTTGCTGTATCGATTGGCACATAAAATCTTTTTCTTCTTTTGTGGTAGTTTGAAACCACAAATCATTCTTACCCAATATTTCACCTATTCGTAAGTAACAATCCTGTGGCAATAATATAGGTGAATACATCGCCCATGTATATGACAATGCTGTATAAAATGAAACAGTTTTTCTTCTGTCTTGATACAAAGAAGAAGACTCAATACCTACACAGACTATTAAGCCATTATCCATTTCTTTATAAAAGACTTTATTGCGGTCTTTATTGTATGGCAATGGCAAATAGCCCATTGATAGCAGTTGATTATTTATAAAATCATTCTTTTTCATTTTATTATTGCACTATCGGTAATGGTTTGCGGCTTGCTGCCGTTTATGTGGTACAGGTGCTTGTTAGTAGCATCATTCCATTTTATACATTTTTTTCTCCCAACCTTTTAATTCTTGAAGAACAGGTTTAGGATTTTGTAATATCTGATTAAGAAATTCTATAAAGTTGGGTGCTAATACTTCTGTTTCAGGCGTTTCGTAATCAAAGAGAAGGATTTCACCTTCTTTATTCTCATCATCTGTCAATTTAAGAGCTATCACGCCATAATCAGAATATCGACCTATTGCAAAATACCCTTTGTTAAGAATTTCTTCTTGCAGTTCCTCATTATTTTCAATTAAGATTTTATTCCATGAATGAATGGGCTTTGGATATAGACGAACATCTAAATCCCAAAATATTTCATAAAAGTGTTTGTATTTCAAGTAGATCTTATATGAAAGCGGAAGAATAACATTTAATTTACTTTCTAATTTGGAAATATCCTCGTCTGAAATTTGATTATCTATCGCTTTCCATACATGGTCTTTTTCCGTAATAATGTCCACCATATAATTAGTATGTTCCGGTTGAGTGACATATATCTTAACCGATTTCCCTTGTGGTATAATATTATCAAATGTGTCCTGCATTTCAGGCTCTATGTGTTCTTCATAAGAAGGGACATACATAAGATATTCTCTGTGTTCTTGCACAAAGCCCCAACATTCATCTACATATTTTCTTATTACTTCTTCCATATTTATTTTTTCTAAATATTTTTTCACTCCGTTCTTGTCTATTTGATTACAATATTGGAGAATTTTACGCTGTACACTTCAACTCTTTATTCTGATCTTTCACATACATTCTGAAAATTCACCAATAACACTTGTATTACATATAACTTTTAGACGATATATCCTTCACTGATACTTCTTCTGCTTTCATTAACTAGTTCCATTTTTTGTTTCATACCTTGAAACGAATGGTTTCCCGTAGTGAAACAGTTTGTTTCTCGGTGTGAAACGAATCGTTTCACCCTTTGAAACTTTTAGTTTCTAGCGCTTGAAACAAAAAGTTTCAGCAGGCTGGAAACTGGTTAGAACGCGGCTTTACCAATTATACTCATCCGTGTAACTGTCAAAGACCGGTTCTTCGGTGATACCTTTCCGGTGAAAAAGTTGGCGGATATAGTTTTGATCTGCGGGGCTTAGGAAGCGTTCTTCGCGATAAAAGCGATAGTAAAGCGTTTTTCCGAAATGTCCGATCAGTTGTTGCTTGATATTTGTTCCGTCCTTATAAGGTACGTTGTCCAGCAGGTGGCTGATACCCCATGCCACATGTATCTTTTCTGCGTTTTGGAAGTGGGGACAGTCAATGCCGGTGGCCGGAATACACATTGGGTTTACGATGCTGATGTAGGACGTGTCAGCGGTAGTGAGAAGTGCAGCCACCCGACGCAGGCAGTTACAAGCTTTCGGACATTGCTCGTTGTAGCAGCGGGCGTAGTTGAAAGGGACTGTTTTGTTTTTTAATTTATTGTCGTTCATTTTATATTGTATATTACATACATAATTGACAAAGGTAGTGCTTTTATTGTGGAAAGGTACAGTTTGAAAAAGAAAAAACGTGAAAGGATGGGTGAAGGGAACACCCTTCACCCATAAACTGCTTATAGATAGGATAATACAAGGAAAAGTGAAGGGTGAAGAGATTGTTCATTATAACTCTTCGCATACCCGCATTTCCATACCTTTATATACCACTACAATCTTGTGTAGTTGCGTGGAGCCAATAGCTTGTTTCACCGTGTCTGTGTCGGCATAGCGATTGGCCTGGGCGATGGCTTCTTGACGCAATTCCTCCACACGGTTTTCAGAATCGCGATATTTGGCGTATTTTAACTCAACGATGTAGCTGTGTTTCATGTCAGAATATATGTCCAACATGGGACAGAGGAAAATATCGACGTAACCCGCTTGTGTATCTTGCTCGGAGATAGGACGGTAGAAGCGGTTTTGCGCAGTCATGGCCAAGGTGAAGCCGTGAACGAAGAATTCGCCCTTTTGCTTGTCACGCTGGGATGCATAACGTTTCAGGCAGTCGGCAATGTAACCGAAATAGGCTTGCCAGTTGCCATCATAGGCGAGCTGGCTTGAAAGTTCGCTCTTTTCGTAGCTGCTGAAATTCAAATCTGCGTCGTTGTAGGTATTCAGCAAATAAGTGTAGAGCTGCTCTTGAACCACCAGGTTCGGAATGGTCAGTTTGGTCTTGCCTTTATCTATTCCGCTAATGGTCAACATTCCGAAATAGTATAGCAGGCTTATAAAATTGTCAGGATTGGTGATGTTGACAGCAGGGAAACCTTTCTTCAGTTCGCCAGTGATATAACCTTGACTCACTAAAGTTTGAATGACGGAAGCATCGTGTGCAAACTCCTTATCCTTTCGAATGAGCATACGCAGCTTTTCATAGTCGATACGTATATTATCTTCTATCATTTCTCGTGGCGCTTTGCCGTTATCTATGTAATTCTTCACGAAGTAGAGCACCATGTTGGAGTTGTACATGGTAGTTTCACCGTAACAATCCTGCGCGAAGCAATAATTGTCGTACCATGGTTTCATTATTTCTATCAGTTCGTCAACAGTATGGCGGAAAGGACTGTTCGTTGAATAATAAGTCAGCATTTCGCGCACTTCTTCTTCGGTGAACCCCATCATTTGGTTAAATTGGGGGGTAAGTGAGTAGTTCGTGCCGATGTTGAAGCCACTCGTCAGGTCATCCATCGTTACGGGGCTTACGCCGGTGATGAAACAACGCTCTATGCTGGAATAAGTTCCTGCCTTCACCTTATTGAAGAAAGCACGCAGATAACCTTCGCCATGCGTTTCATCAGTGTAGCGGTGCAAGCTTTTGGCATCAGAAAGGATGGCGTTGGTGAAGTGGTCGTATTCGTCAATGAAGAGATACATTTTCTGTCCGGCACGTTCGCAGGCTTGATAGAGGTAGTCCAACTGCTCTACGGCCCCATTCACTTGGCGTAGTTCTTCTAGAGTTTCCGGAGGCAGAAGGTCGGCATATATCTTGCAGAAGTTCATGAAAGTAATGCTGCAATGTGCATCCAATCCTTTTCGATAATCGTTCAGTTCGCCGGTGATGCCTGAAAAGTTAAGGTAAAGCACCAGATAGCTGTTACGGTTTGCTGTGGGATGCTTCCCGATGTAGAGGTCGCCGAATAAGTCGTTGAACTTATCGCGGGTACGCACATCGTAGTAGTGTTGCAGTACGTTCAGCGTGAGGCTTTTGCCGAAGCGGCGGGGACGGATGAAGAAAAAGAACCGGTCTGCCTGCTCTATCATAGGAATGAAGCGGGTTTTGTCTACATAATAATAGTCTTCGCGGCGGATGACTGCGAAGTTCATCATACCGTAAGGCAAACGCTTTCTGTTGGGTACTATATATTCCATTGGATCCATTTCCTGTCCTCCTGCTGATTTCTTATTTTATAACTTGCTTATTAATAGCGTTAACGACACAAAGATAGTAAAAGTTCTTGTTGGGTACGAGGCATCCTCAAAAAAGTATTGGAAAAACTCATTCACACAAAGAACTACAGCCCTGACAAAGCTATTCTGAAACAGCAGTGAAGTGGCGGAAATAATTCTTGAGGTTAGCTTGTATATATTGAAAGATACTGTATTTTTGTGCAGAACTAAAAAAAGAACAGACTATGCTGGACATTATTTTGATCGTAATTGGTGCCCTTTGTATGATAGCCGGGTTAGCAGGGTGTATTTTGCCGTTTCTTCCCGGTCCTCCTATTGCTTATGTGGGGTTGGTCATTCTGCACTTCACAGATAAGGTACAATATTCTACGACACAATTAATCGTATGGCTATTGATTGTAGCTGTTTTGCAGGTATTGGATTATTTCACTCCGATGCTGGGAAGTAAATATAGTGGCGGTAGTAAATGGGGGAATTGGGGATGTATTATAGGAACTCTTGTCGGTCTTCTTTTCTTGCCTTGGGGGATTATTCTCGGTCCGTTTCTAGGAGCGGTGATTGGTGAACTATTAGGAAATAAAGAGTTCTCGCAGGCACTCAAATCAGGTGTGGGCTCTTTACTCGGATTTATATTCGGAACTTTACTGAAGTTCGTTGTCTGCGGTTATTTTTGCTATCAATTTATCATAGGTCTTATTCGGTAACCTATTTGATGTTGTAAAACATTCGTAAGAATAACCTATCTATTGCCTTTACATAGAGTACTAAATCGATGTGTGTTCGTCTTTATTGAAGTAGCACATTGAGGTAGTACCATGAAAAAGACTTTTATTTATCTTTCTTTTATCATTTTCTTGGGGTGGTTTCCCTCGCTTTTTGCGGGAGAAATTTATGTATCCCTGCAGGGGAATGATAAGAATCCCGGGACAAAGGAAGCTCCGTTTTATACATTAAACCGGGCAATCAAGCAGGCTCGTGAATGGCGTAGACTGAATCGGCCGGAAGTAGCCGGAGGAATTTATATTCGTTTGGAAGAGGGTGTTTATGCCCAGCGCAATTCTCTGTTTCTTCGTCCGGAAGATAGTGGGACACCCGATTCTCCAACAGTGATTTGTGCAGTAGATGGTGCTCATCCTGTGATTAGTGGTGGAGTTGCTGTTACGGGGTGGAAGCGTGGATGTAATCATCCGGCAATTCCTGAAAAGCTAAGGCAGAAGATATGGTCGGCAGAGGCTCCCCTAATAGGAAACAGAAGAGTAGAAACCCGGCAGATGTGGGTGAACGGTCATAAAGTTCAAAGAGCTGCGCAATTTCCTGACGGAGGATTGGAACAAATGATTGACTTCAATCCGGAAGAACAAACAATAACGATCCCCGTTTCTCAAAATGTAAATCCGAAAAGACTTCAAAATGCCGGTCAACTGGAAATGATTGTCCATCAACGCTGGGCAATTGCTATTTTGCGCGTGAAAAGTATAGACGCGAAAGACGGACAAGCTGTAGTTCGCTTCCATGAACCCGAAAGTCACCTGGAGTTTGCGCATCCCTGGCCGCAACCCGTCATCGGAGGAGAGAAAGGAAATTCTTCCTTTTGCCTGACCAATGCACTGGAATTGCTGGACCAACCCGGTGAATGGTTTCAGGAATATCCTTCCGGCACGATTTACTATTATCCGCAGGCGGGCGAAAATATGGAAACTGCTGAAGTGATTATCCCTGCTTTGGAAACTTTAGTGACCATAGACGGTACATTGTCTCGTCCGGTAAAGCATATACAATTTAACGGAATTACTTTTGCGCATACCTCCTGGATGCGTCCTTCTTTTCAGGGGCACGTCACCTTGCAAGGGGGATTTCCTTTATTGGATGCCTATAAACTACAAGAACCGGGGCTTCCGGAAAAAGCGGAACTGGAGAACCAAGCCTGGATCATCCGTCCCGAAACAGCGATACGTGTAAGAGGTGCCGAACATATTGATTTCAAGCATTGCACGTTTCGTCATTTATCATCCACCGGACTGGATTATGAATGGGCAGTCACAGCATCGAGCGTCGAAGATTGTCAATTTACGGATATTGGAGGAACGGCTTTACTGGTCGGTGCATTTCCGGACGGAGGATTTGAGACGCACGTCCCTTTTATTCCTGCTGACGTACGGGAATTATGTTCCCATATTACTATCAGAAACAATTTCATCAGTAATGTGACTAATGAAGACTGGGGATGTGTAGGTATCGGCGCCGGATATGTCAGAAACATGGATATTTCTCATAATGAAGTCTGCCATCTGAACTATTCAGGGATTTGTGTAGGCTGGGGATGGACATCGCTGGAGAGCGGAATGTGTAACAACCGGATAGAAGCAAACTATGTACATCACTTTGCCCGTCGGCTATACGATGCAGGCGGTCTGTATACTCTTTCCAACCAGCCGGGTTCCGTCATGCGAAATAATCGGATCGAACATTTAATCGAAGCCCCCTACGCTACGAATGACCGTGCTTTTTATATCTATCTGGATGAAGCTACGGACGGATATACAATGGAAAACAACTGGTGTCCCACTGAACGTTTTGATTCGAACCGCCCCGGGAAAAAGAACGTGTGGAAGAATAACGGGCCTCAAGTGGCGGATAGTATTAAGTACAAAGCCGGAAGAATAAAGCAAGATTGAAACTCAATGGATTAACATAGTCATCAATGTACTAATATAGCAATCAATAAACTAGTGTAATAATCATTAGAACTAGACTAGTATGGTAACCATTCAAACTAATATGATAATTATAGTAATCAATAAACGATATTTAATCAATAAAATAGATGAAACCAACGAACTATCACTTATTTGATTTCCTTGATTTCGATACCGAGTTATCAAGGAATGAGTCGCTTTGGAAAGCATACAAGCCAACGGCTGTTTATGAAAAGGAAGGAGATATTTACGTAACAGTTCCCTTTCAGAAGCAAAAGCTGGCTAACGATATGATGGCGGATACCGATGTTCTCCAGGAGGAATATACGTTAATCATCCGTCAGTATAACATCGGCATCACCCGCCTGTTTCTTGGCTTCGGCGATTATGTACTGACAGATGAGTCGGAAATGCTACAATTCAGTGACCGGATTCAGAAAGTACCCCTGTTTATAAAAGAACAAAAAGGAAAATGGATTCTTTCGACGGAAGACGGAACGAAGCGTGCCGTTATCAATGTGGAAGAGCCTCTATTAGACCGATGGAGCGAATTGCTTCCCGACCCTCAAGAAACGCTTGACATCACTTTATACCCTGACGGAAAACGTGAAATCCGCTTGTCAGCCTACGATCATTTTTCGCCTCCCCGCTACGATGCGTTACCTGTTGCCTTTTGCAAACGCGACGGTCGGAAAGAACGTGCAACGCTTTCTTTTGAATGTAAGCCCGATGAATGTTTTGCCGGAACCGGAGAACGTTTCTTTAAAATGGACTTAAGCGGACATACTTTCTTCCTGAAAAACCAAGATGGGCAAGGAGTCAATAACCGGCGTACTTATAAGAATATCCCCTTCTATCTATCCAGCCGAATGTACGGAACATTCTACCACACATGTGCCCATAGCAAGCTCTCACTGGCCGGACATTCCACCCGTTCCGTCCAGTTTCTAAGCGACCAGGCATTGCTGGATGTATTTGTGATAGGCGGTGATACGATGGAAGATATTCTTCGCGGTTATCGTGACCTGACCGGCTATCCGTCTATGCCTCCTCTTTGGAGTTTTGGCGTTTGGATGAGCCGTATGACTTATTTCAGTGCCGATGAAGTAGACGAAATATGCGACCGCATGCGTGCTGAACACTATCCCTGTGACGTAATTCATCTGGATACGGGCTGGTTCCGTACCGATTGGCTCTGCGAATGGAAATTCAATGAAGAACGGTTCCCCGATCCAAAAGGATTCATCGGGCGGTTGAAAAAGAACGGCTATCGTGTCTCTTTATGGCAACTTCCATACGTTGCGGAAAATGCAGAGCAGATTGATGAAGCCAGAGCCAATGATTATATAGCCCCATTGACCAAACAACAAGCAACCGATGGTTCCAACTTCTCCGCCCTGGATTATGCCGGAACAATCGACTTTACTTATCCGAAAGCAACCGAATGGTACAAAGGACTATTGAAACAACTCCTGGATATGGGAGTAACCTGTATCAAAACCGATTTCGGTGAAAACATTCACATGGACGCCCTCTATAAAGGTATGAAGCCGGAATTGTTGAACAACCTGTATGCCCTGCTTTATCAAAAGGCCGCTTACGAAATTACGAAAGAAGTGACAGGTGACGGCATAGTCTGGGCACGTTCCGCATGGGCGGGATGCCAGCGTTATCCTTTGCATTGGGGAGGCGATTCCTGTAGTTCCTGGGATGGAATGGCAGGTTCTCTGAAAGGCGGTCTACATTTCGGCCTGTCGGGATTTGCTTTTTGGAGCCATGATGTTCCCGGCTTCCATACATTGCCCAATTTTATGAACTCGGTAGTAGCAGATGATGTGTACATGCGTTGGACCCAATTCGGCGTATTCACATCGCATATCCGTTATCACGGAACCAATAAGCGTGAACCCTGGCACTATCCCACCATAGCTCCGTTGGTGAAAAAGTGGTGGAAATTGCGTTATTCGCTCATTCCATACATCGTAGTACAAAGTAAACTAGCCATAGAAAGCGGCTATCCGCTCTTGCAGGCACTCATTCTGCATCATCCGGAAGATAAACTTTGTTGGCATATAGATGATGAATACTATTTCGGCAATGATTTCCTGGTAGCTCCGGTGATGAACAGCGAGAACCGTCGGGATATCTATCTTCCCGAAGGAAAATGGGTGAACTTCTTTACGGGAGAACGTCTGGAAGGAGCATGCTGGCTGAAAGACGTATACGTTCCATTGGAAGAAATGCCCGTATATGTGCGTGCAAATGCCGTGATCCCCATCTATCCGGAAGACGTGGACTGTACGGATGAAATGGATTTAAGCAAGAGCATGGCTTTACGCATAGATAATGATTATAAAGGATTTTGGAATAGATAAATAGAAATAACTCAAGTTTTGTAAGTAGCCTGAAAGGCTTACATAATATTGCGTAGAGTGATACCTTACGCTATATAGCAAGAGGCTTTCAACCTAATAAATTACTTCCGAAACTTGAGTAGAATAAATAAAAAATGGCAGAGTATGAAAACATGGAAGAGTAATTTAGAAGAAACAAAACAACGTTATATAAATTGGTGGAACCATAAAGGAATCATTCTCAATATGTGGGAACACTTCCAGGAAGGAGTACAACCACATGCAGAGATAACACCTCCCGCACCGGCAAAAGATTTGTCGCAAAAGTGGTTCGACCCTCAATGGAGAGCTGAATATCTGGACTGGTACGTAGCGCACAGCAGCCTGAAAGCGGATATTCTTCCGGTTGCGAATACCCAACTGGGTCCCGGTTCTCTAGCCGCCATTTTAGGCGGAGTGTTTGAAGGCGGGGAAGACACCATTTGGATTCATCCCAACCCGGATTTCACCGATGAAATAGTCTTTAACCCCGAACACCCGAACTGGATTCTTCATAAAGAACTCCTGAAAGCCTGTAAAGCGAAAGCCAACGGACACTACTTTGTCGGTATGCCCGACCTGATGGAAGGACTGGATGTTCTGGCCGCACTGAAAGGAACGGATAGGGTATTATTGGACACAGTGATGCAGCCTGAAATCCTGGAACAACAGATGCAGCAAATTAACGACATCTACTTCAAAGTATTTGATGAACTATACGACATCATCCGTGAAGGCGACGAGATGGCTTTCTGTTATTTCTCGTCCTGGGCTCCCGGAAAGATGAGTAAACTGCAAAGTGATATTTCGACCATGATTAGTCAGGATGATTATCGCCGGTTTGTGCAACCTTTTATTCGTGAACAATGTCAGAAGATTGATTATACCCTTTATCATCTGGATGGAGTGGGAGCCATGCATCACCTGCCTGCCTTGCTTGAAATTGAAGAATTGAATGCGATTCAATGGACTCCCGGAGTGGGCGAACCACAAGGAGGATCTCCCAAATGGTACGATTTGTATAAGAAGATTCTGGCAGGCGGAAAGAGCGTGATGGCTTGCTGGGTGACATTAGACGAACTAAAACCTCTATTGGATCATATCGGCGCGGACGGTGTACATTTGGAAATGGATTTTCATAACGAAAAGGAAGTGGAACAGGCCATGCGGATTGTTGAAGAATATACCGGTTCTTCTACCTCTGTAAATACCAATGAACATCAACAGGATGCCGACTTGGCAGCTACCGGACAGGAACGTATTTGTATACGGGAAGAACAACACCTGGAAGAGGATAAACTGAAACCTCTGTATGAAGCCATTGTTGCCGGGAAACTGGAACCTGCGGTTGAAATCACCCGGCAAGCCATTGCGGAAGGAGTAGCTCCCCAAATGATTATCAATAATTATATGATTAAAGCAATGGGCGAAGTGGGACAACGTTTCCAGGATGGAAAAGCTTTTGTTCCTCAACTGTTGATGGCAGGACGTGCCATGAAAGGGGCTTTGGAGCTACTGAAACCTTTATTGACAGGAAGTGCTTCCACTACAATCGGTAAGATTGTCATCGGTACAGTGAAAGGAGATCTCCATGATATTGGTAAAAACCTGGTGGCTTCCATGCTGGAGGGTTGCGGCTTTGAAGTCATAAATATTGGTATTGATGTGACTTGTGACAAGTTTGTGGAAGCCGTGAAGGAAAACCATGCTGACATCTTGTGCATGAGCGCATTGCTGACTACTACCATGACGTATATGAAAGAGGTTATCCAGGCATTAGAAGAGGCCGGTATTCGTAATCAAGTGAAAGTGATGATTGGCGGAGCACCCGTCAGTCAGGGGTTTGCTGACGAAATCGGTGCGGACGGATATAGTGATAATGCGAATACAGCCGTAGCAGTTGCCAAAGAACTGATTGGAAATAAAAAATAGAATAAAAAGGCACGGATTACACGGATCAACACGGCTCTTAATTACATAGCCTATCAAAACCGTGAAATCCATGTAATCCTTGCCTAAAGAAAATTAGATTTAAACTTACGTTACTTATTTAATACTTGAATTATGCATGTGAAATTCTTAGAGACATTAGATTGGAGTATTCTGATTGCCTACTTCCTTATTTTGATAGCTATTGGTATATGGGCAAGTTCAAAACGAAAAAAGGGGAGTAGTCTTTTCCTTGCGGAGAATTCGCTGAAGTGGTATCATATCGGCTTTTCCATGTGGGGGACGAATGTGGGACCTTCCATGTTGATAGCTTCCGCAAGTGCTGGATTTACTACCGGTATTGTTTCGGGGAATTATGCCTGGTATGCATTTGTCTTTATATGTCTGCTTGCTTTTGTCTTTGCTCCCCGATATTTGGGTAGTCGCATTACGACATTGCCCGAATTTATGGGAAAACGTTTCGGACAATCTACCCGTAACATCCTTGCTTGGTATACCATTATTACCATTCTTATTTCATGGCTTGCATTGACTTTATTTGCCGGTGGAGTCCTGATCCGTCAAGTCTTCGATATTCCTATGTGGCAATCAGCATTGCTGTTACTTGTCATCTCCGCTTTCTTTACAATGCTCGGCGGACTGAAAGCTGTGGCCTACACGAATGTATATCAAATGATACTGTTGATTGTAGTATCAGCCACACTGGCTATCATGGGAATCTATAAAGTGGGCGGTGTAGGCGCACTGGTGGATGCCGTTCCGGCGGATTACTGGAATCTTTTCCATCCAAATGATGACCTGGCTTTTCCTTGGCTACCTATTATCCTGGGTTATCCTATTATGGGAGTTTGGTTTTGGTGTACGGATCAGTCGATGGTGCAACCGGTTCTTGCTGCCAGGAATCTCAAAGAAGGACAGATGGGAACCAACTTTACCGGATGGTTGAAAATATTAGATGTACCTCTTTACATTCTTCCCGGCATTATCTGCCTCGCTTTATTCCCACAATTGGAGAATCCCGATGAGGCTTACATGACAATGGTGACTCATCTGTTCCCGACAGGAATGGTCGGCTTGGTATTGGCTGTATTGACAGCAGCATTGGTAAGTACTGTCGGCTCTGCTTTGAATGCATTAAGCACGGTATTCACGATGGATATCTATGTGAAGAAAATCCGACCGCAGGCCAAGCAGAGAGAGATTATCAGAGTGGGACAAGTGGTTACGGTAGTCGGTGCACTGATCTCTGTGATAATAACCATAGCGATCGACAGCATCAAGGGACTGAATCTATTTAATGTTTTCCAGTCTGTACTGGGATTTATAGCTCCTCCGATGGCAGCCGTATTCCTCTTTGGCGTGTTCTGGAAACGCACCACTACTCTGGCAGCTAATATGGCTCTGACATTGGGAACAGTGTTCAGCATCGGAGTGGGAATCTTGTATTTATGGGTGTTTCCGGCAGAACAATATGATGTATGGCCCCATTTTATGCTGCTTTCCTTCTACTTATTCGTTATCATCGGAATAGGCATGATAGTAGTCAGCCTGTGGGATAAGTCTCCGCAATTGGGCATCTTGAATATGGAAAAGATAGAGGACAAACCTGCACGAATTGTTCTTATCCTATGGGGATTACTTATTGTGACCATGATTGGGCTTTACATCTTCTTCAATGGCCACTAATTTTTATTCACCACAGAGAACGCAGAGGACACAGAGATTATTATCTAATAATAAAAGACTCTGTGTCCTCTGCGTTCTCTGTGGTGAAACTATTTTCTGCGAAAACAATTCTCATACGTACACAGCCCGCAAGTATATTCCAGCTTACGGACATGAGAACCCACTCCAATAATACCACTTACAGATTTGATGGGAATCATTAGGCTGGAATCTGTCAACTGAATACCACAGGGCGAAGCGACCGGAAATAAGGAGAATAGTTTTTGTTGTTCCGATACGTGCCATCCGCAATAACCGGGGCTGTATCTGTTAGTGTGCTTCCAACCTCTCTTTTCGATAAATGCAGCCAACTCCTCTTCCATGCAATCAGCAGCCTTTTCTGCAATGATGCTCCCCAATGAGTCTGCTATATATACTTTCACCATGTCGTCCTCTTGCTGAAGCAGATGTTGAAACTCCTCAAATTCAACTCCCGCAGTGGCGGTAAAAAAGGCAAAGGCTTCCGAACCCCGTAGTTGGCGGGCAATGGTTTTACCGGTTGAGAGAACCGTATCTTTTACAGTCAGTGTTGCTTTTTCAGTGTCAAGCAGTCCGTCAGTGAGGAAAAAGAAAAAACGGGGACGAAGAAGGGGAGTGATACGGTCAAGTAACGTATTTATTTCTTCTATAACCATTCCATCCGGCATAGAATCTTTATATCCCATCGCCTCGTAGATATCGGACGATGGGATTTGCAGTTTCTGGTAAGTAAGTTCCTGTTCAACCATTATTGAACTCTTCCAATGCAGTATAAAATGCATCTATATTAACAGAAGACGTATGTGGCGGAATATCACAACCACTTGACAATACGAAATTCGGATATGCACGGGTAGCCTCCAATAGTTGCAAAGTCGCTTCCTTCATAGTCTCCGGACCTGCCATTTTGAAAAGGCTCACCGGGTCCAGATTTCCCATTGCCAGTGCATCGGTCGGAACCTCTTTCAACGCTTCCTCCATTTTGATTTTATTCCCGAAATGATAAGCGGCTGCACTGGTATAAACCATCGCTTGCGTGCAATTCCCTGTGTTTCCGCAATTATGAAGCACTACGGCAAAGTGATCATCCTGTACCTTCTCTATTATTTCTTTCACAAATAAAGAAGAATATTGCAGGCAATCTTCGTTGGATAACAGTCCTGCAGCAGGTTCAGCCATGACTACACCGTTCACACCAGTTGCTTTCAATGCCATGCAATAGCGGGTGATGAAGTCACTGCATTTTCTTAATAACGTATTGGCTGCATCGGGATTAATATAAATCAGCATCATGATTTCCGACATATCATACAAACGTCCGGCCAGCGAATAAGGACCGATGCAACCGGCAAAAACCGGACGATCTGTTACATTTCTGGCTGTCAGCATATTCGCTTTAAGATATTCCGGGATTCTTCCTTTATTCAACGCCGGAACTTCCAGCTTTTCAATAGCAGCTTCATCCGCCAGTAAACGGCCGGACACACTGGGCACCTCATTTTCCGGAAAGAGAATCTCTGCCCCGAAAGCTTCCGCTTCTACCGTCAGATCCATGATAACGGTTGCTGCCGCAGCCGGATACTTGTCACAAAGAGCCTTGATAGCCTCATAATGAACCTGTCCGTTTGTTACCGCATCATGCACCGTTTTCCCGATAAATTCGATACCCGGATGTGTCATGATCGGAATTGCAATCGTTTCCTTACGTTGGATCGTTTGGCTGATCCATTCTTTCATATTCAGTTTACCCATAATTTCAGTTTTTAATATCGTCTTGTAATAAAGACGAAGTTGCCCTTCTTTTGTAATCTCGTATATGATAAAATCTGATACCGGTATAAAAATAAAGCTGCTCTTCTTTCTGAAGGGCAGCTTTACACCTATTTGATTTATCTTCGAGCTTTATTTTACCGGAATCTTATCAATACGGTTCTGATGACGGCCACCGTCAAATTTGGTAGAGAAGAACTCTGTCAAAATCATGTCCGCTTCTTCAGTGCTGATGAAGCGTCCCGGCATAACCAGTACATTAGCGTCATTGTGCTGACGAGCTAGGTGTGCGATTTCTGCATTCCAGCAGAGAGCAGCACGAACCCCTTGGTGCTTGTTCAGCGTCATATTGATTCCGTTTCCACTGCCGCAGATAGCGATACCGGGATAACATTCTCCCGATTCCACTGCAAGAGCCAGCGGATGAGCATAATCCGGATAGTCTACGCTTGCGGTAGAGTTAGTTCCGAAATCCTTGTAAGCCCAGCCTTTTGCTTCCAGCCAGCCGCGAACATATTCTTTCAGTTCAAAACCGGCATGGTCGCATGCTAATCCGATTGTTTTCATTAGAGCATTGCTTTTACTTGGTTATATACGTTCTCGGCAGTAAATCCAAGTTTCTCATCCAATACTTTATAAGGAGCAGAGAAACCGAAAGATTCCAATCCCCAAACTTTACCGTGGCAACCTACCAGACCTTGAAGAGTGACAGGCAGGCCGGCAGTCATACCGAAAATCTTCGCATCTGCCGGAAGGATAGCTTCCTGATATTCTTTCGGTTGGTTGCGGAACAGACCTTCAGACGGAGCAGATACAATGCGTACCTTCACGCCATCTTTGCGAAGCAACTCTGTGCCGGCTACCAATGTAGACACTTCAGAACCTGAAGCTACCAGGATAACATCCGGATTTTCGTCGGAACCTGCTACGATATAAGCACCCTTAGCTGCTTGTTCGTAATCTGTTCCTGCCGGTAAGTTGGCAATATTTTGGCGAGAGAAGATCAATCCTGTCGGAGTAGACATATTTTCCATAGCAAGTTTCCAAGCAATGGTTGTCTCTTCTGCATCAGCCGGACGAAGTACCAACATAGAGTTGTGTCCCTTATGGTTTTTCAGTTTTTCCATCAGGCGGATTTGAGCTTCCTGTTCTACCGGTTCGTGAGTAGGACCGTCTTCACCTACGCGGAATGCGTCGTGTGTCCAGATGAATTTCACCGGTTGTTCCATCAAAGCAGCCATACGTACGGCAGGTTTCATGTAATCGGAGAATACGAAGAATGTACCGCAAGCAGCGATCACACCACCGTGGAGAGACATACCGATACAGATACAAGCCATTGACAATTCAGATACACCTGCTTGGAAGAATGCTCCGCTGAAATCACCTTTCTTGAAAGAATGAGTCTTTTTCAGGAAACCGTCAGTCTTGTCAGAGTTAGAAAGGTCGGCCGAAGCAACGATCATGTTTTCTACCTGTGTAGCAAGTGCGCCCAATACGGTTGCAGATGCAGCACGAGTAGCGCTACCTGCTTTCTGTTCGATAGCAGCCCAGTCCACTTTCGGAGCTTTGCCCGAGAAGAAGAGTTCCAGTTTTGCTGCCAGTTCCGGGTTTGCTTTCGCCCATGCAGCTTTCTTTGCATACTTTTCAGCAACGATCTTTTTCAGTTCTTCTGCTCTTTTTGCATACAGTTCGGCTACTTCCGGGAATATAACGAACGGGTTAGTAGGATCACCACCCAGATTCTTGATTGTATTTACGTATGCGTCGCCGCCGAGAGGAGCACCGTGTGTAGCGCAGTTAGCTTCATAGCTGCTGCCGTCTGCCTTGCGTGCACCTTTACCCATTACGGTTTTACCGATAATCAGCGTCGGGCGTTCTTTTTCAGCCTGTGCTTCTTTGATTGCCGCACGGATTTCGTCAGGATCATTACCGTTGATACTAAGTACGTTCCATCCCCATGCTTCATATTTCATGGCAGTATCTTCAACGGTTACGTCTTTCGTTTCTGTAGAAAGCTGAATATCGTTGGAGTCATAGAACATAATCAGGTTGTCCAATCCCAGTGCACCGGCAATACGTCCGGAACCTTGAGAGATTTCTTCCTGAATACCACCGTCAGAGATGTAAGCGTAAATGGTCTGATTCATCACCTCGTCGAAACGGGCTTTCAAGAATTTGGCAGCGATAGCAGCACCTACTGCAAAAGTGTGTCCCTGTCCCAGTGGACCAGAAGTATTTTCGATGCCACGCATGATGTCCACTTCAGGGTGTCCCGGAGTAGGGCTTCCCCATTGACGGAATTCTTTCAGCTCGTCCAGCGTGAATTTTCCTGTCAATGCCAGCGTAGAATAAAGCATCGGAGACATGTGGCCCGGGTCGAGGAAGAAGCGGTCACGTCCTTCCCAACGGGGATTTTCAGGATCGTATACTAGAAACTCAGAGAAGAGTACATTTACAAAATCAGCACCACCCATGGCGCCACCCGGGTGACCGGAATTGGCTTTCTCAACCATTGAAGCAGCAAGAATACGGATGTTATCCGCTGCACGATTCATAAGTTTGTTATCGTTCATATCATTAAAATTTAATTGATTTCTATCAGATTGTTCGCAAAGATAACTCTTTATGTGGATTTAACAATCCCAAAGAGCTATCTTTTTTATCGACAATTTTACGGTCTTCTTGTTTGTGATACAATAAGTAATTGCCCTAAAATTACTGTAACTCTAAAGTAACAATGGACTTAGCAGGAAGTTTTACCTTCATTGTACCTTTATTGATTTTTACCTCTTTGAAAGGTGCCGGTTTTACAATATTAGGGTTTTCAAAAGAATTGTAATCGGTCAGTTTTGCAGAGGTCAGAATCTCTCCGACTGCTTTTTTGGCTTTCGTATCACCCAGATTGATGGTGATTTCCTGTGCTTCGTCAGCATCTACATTGGACAGAGAAATGTGGATCACTCCATCTTTGTTTTTGGAAGCTGTGGCGCTTACCATCGGAACGGTGCGGTTATCACGTACACTCATCTTTTCGCAAGTCAGGTCGATAGGAAGATAAGTGGCATCCTGATGTACTTTATACATCTTGAAGACATAATAAGTAGGAGTGAGCACCATTTCTTTGTCTTTTGTCAGAATCATCGATTGAAGTACGTTGACAATCTGTGCGATATTTGCCATCTTCAAGCGGTCTGTATATTTGTGGAATACATCAAGACTTAAAGAAGCCACGAAAGCATCACGCAACGTGTTTTGCTGATACAGATGTCCTTTGATGGTTCCCGGTTCCTCATCCCACCAGGTTCCCCATTCGTCCAGTAAGAGAGCGATTTTCTTGTCCTTGTCATATTTGTCCATGATGGTACAATGTTTCTTGAGTACATCTTCCACTTCCAGACATTTGCCCATCGTCCAGTAATAATCATCCTTGTTGAATTGAGTGGCTGATCCTTTGCTACCGCTCCATCCGGTTACGGTATAATAGTGCAGAGAAAGACCGTCCATCCGGTGTCCTACACGATTCATCAATACATCTGTCCATTTGTAATCATAGTCACTTGCACCACTGGCAATTTTGAACAGACGGTTGCCGTCATAGTTACGGCAATAAGTAGAATAACGACGGTATAAGTCCGCATAATATTCCGGACGCATGCTGCCACCACAGCCCCAGCTTTCATTTCCTACTCCCAGATATTTGAGTTTCCATGCTTTGTCACGACCATTCTTACGACGAAGATTGGCCATGGGAGAGTCCCCGTCGGAGGTCATGTATTCCACCCATTTGGCGAGTTCTTCTACGGTACCGCTACCTACATTTCCACTCACGTATGGTTCGCAACCCAGCATTTCGCAAAGATTCAAAAACTCGTGTGTTCCGAAACTGTTATCTTCAATGGTTCCGCCCCAGTTGTTGTTCACCATCTTCGGACGGTTCTCTTTCGGACCAATGCCGTCCATCCAGTGGTATTCATCGGCAAAGCATCCGCCCGGCCAGCGAAGGACGGGAACGGACAAGTCTTTCAGTGCATTGAATACATCTGTGCGGTATCCCTTAATATTGGGAATATCCGAGTTTTCGCCTACCCAAAGACCGCCGTAGATACATGAACCCAGGTGTTCGGCAAACTGGCCGTAAATTTCCTTCGGTATGATTTCTTTGCCTTGGTCGGCATGTACGGTTATGGTAGCACTCTTTTGTGCAGAAAGAGATACAGATGCTGCCAGAAAAGCCGTGCTGACTAATAGTTTTGCTTTCATAAATGGTATTTGTTTAATGATTATTTTTTACCACAGATTACGCAGATTATCACAGATTGATTTTATTCTGACTACTATCAATAAATAATCTGTGTTAATCCGTGTAATCTGTGGTGACTTCTATTTTAGTAAACGAACTTCATAAACGGCAGAGGTCCATTCCGTCCCGTCAGGGATAAAACGTATCGGACAACTACCCGTATTCAGTTTTTGAGGCAGAACATAAGAAAGAGTAATGAAACCGTCTTTATCTGCTTCACTGATAGTCGGATGAACAGCCAACTTTTCGTTATTCAAAAGAATAGCCACTTTATTGCGGTCATCTTTCCGTATTGTAATCAGTATGCGGCTTGCTTCCTCTTTCACTTTCAGCTGATAGCCGAACCAACCTTTGGCACGTCGGAAATGCCGGTCTTTATTCGTCCCTGTTTCTGCCTGTTCATACTGGATGCCATGGTCAGACTCCGGCTGCTGTTCGCCAGGGAAGATAAGGTCAATGGTTTGATTAGCCAATTCTGTTGCTTTTCGTTCAGCCGTTGCCATCTCTTCCTGAATCGCTTTAAACTGCTCTTCGCTTGCCTGCCGGAAATAAACGGCATAACGGGAATTATGCAGGCGGAAGAACGGAACGAGTTTCAATGCTTTGCCTTGTGCAGGATACACCTCTCCGTTATAGCTGAAAGTAATCCGGCTATTCTGTTCTTTCTGAAGAGATTTGCAGATTGAATCAGGATTTCCTATCAGCATCGGGACTTCTTGCAAAGGAATTTGTTTGCCATGAGCGATATGTCCGCCACGGCTGTCATCGGCATATAAACCATCAAGATGTTCAGTGCCTGTGGAAGCTGCAAGAACGATTGGACCATATAAGAAAGCATAATAATCTTTCTTGTCGGGAATCTGTTCCACGCTGACTTTCATAGGCAAGTGGAAAGTAATGACATCTCCTTTTTTCCATTTGCGGGAGAGGGGAAGATACTGGTTACCTTTTGCCATAACGAATATTTTTCTTTTTCCATTGATGCTGACGCTATATCCTTTGGATTGGTTCGCCCATTCCGGAATACGTATCATTAAAGTACGTTTTTTCTTAGGCGCTTCATCTATTCGCAAAGTTACCTTGTCGTCATCGGGGAAACGGGTTTCCTGTGTCAAAATAATGCCTTGCTCTTTCCAGGTCAGTTGTGAAGGAATGAAGAGATTGACATAAAGAGTGTCTTTCCGATACGCATAGATAAATTCACCGTATTTGGTATGATTCTCCAAGCCTGAACCTACACAGCACCACATTGATGTTTCCGGTTGTGAGTACACACGATAGTGTCCCGGACGTATGGGAGTGAAGTAGACAAATCCACCTTTATCCGGCTCTTGTGACGCTAGAATATGATTGTAAAGCGCACGTTCGTAATAGTTTACGTAGTTGGGATCAGGTTCGTTTGTTTGATTCGGATTGTGAGAATTCTGATAAAGCATTTTGGTAAGACGGAGCATGTTGTAAGTATTACAGGTCTCCGGTCCTTGAACGTCGTTCAGCATGGACGTGAAGTTATCCGACGGATGGAAATGTTCACGAACACTATTTCCTCCGATGCAGACGGAACGGTGATTGACTACCGTGTTCCAGAAAAAACGGGCGGCATGATCCCATTCTGCAGCATGATTCCAATTTTTGTCGTCTTGTGAAAGTTCGGCTATTCGCTTGTAGCCGATCACTTTCGGAATCTGTGTGTTGGCGTGCATCCCCGTCAATTTGTCTTCCTCTTTGATAAGCGGGTCTAAGATAAGCTTGTGAGAGAAACGGCGTGCCAGTTCCAGATACTTCTTGTCGCCTGTGATTTCGGCCACGTCAGCGAACGTTTCGTTTAATCCGCCATGTTCGCTACGAAGCATATCCTGCATTTGTTCGTCACTCAAGCCGGAAGTGATATCGATCATCCAGTCTGTAAAAGCGATAAGCATTTGGTGTGCAAGGTCGCTTCCTGCATAGATATATGCATCCCGCAATCCGGCGTAAGTCTTATGTATATTGTATAAAGGTACCCATTTGCCGTTAAGGTCGAAACCTCCGGCACGGATCTTTCCTGCTTTTATATCTTTCCAAAGTTGAAGGCTTCCCGGAGTTCCTCCGATGAATCCTGTGCCGACAGTTTGCTGTGCCCGATTCAACTCATTCAGCATGTAGTTGAGGCGATTATAGACTGCGGTATCTCCGGTGGCGGCATACATCATGGAAAGTGCGGATAAATAATGTCCGCCGATATGTCCGTCCAATCCGGTATTTTCCCAATTGGTGTAGCTGGGGGCTTTAGGCTGTAACCCTGCTTCGCGGAGAAAAGGAGCGAGCAGACGGTCGGGGTCTAATGCAAGTATGTAATGTAGATCAGTCTGTTGAGCTTGCAGAAACGGACTATCCAATAGTTTCACATTTTGTAAAGGGAAGTAAGACACCTGTGGAGCGTTTTGAGCTTTGGCCAGTGAGGTGGACAGGACAAGTGCAAGTATGAACGAGGTGGTTTTCATGATAATAGTCTCCCCATCTCCCTCTCCAAAAGAGGAGAGGGGTGGAGATAATTAATGTTAATACTTAGTTAGAATTGGCTCTTGATAAACAGCGATTTATCGGCAATCTCTGATGAACAACAATGGATTGCCGACTGTCAATTATTTAAATTTGACTGCTGCCTCTTCGATAGGCAATCCTGCCTTGTAATTTTCGATGTATGCATTGAAGCCGGCTACATCTTCGGGCGTAGGTGATACCTCGATACCCGCGTCACCGACAAATACGCTTTCATCCAGAAAATCGGCAAGAGATTGTTTCTTTTCATTGTTCACGAGGTAAGAACCTAACAGGGCAATACCCCAGGCACCACCTTCACCGGCTGTTTCCATCACGGAAATAGGCGAGTTGATGGCTGCAGCAAGTATTCTTTGGCCTACTCCCTTTGTTCTGAATAATCCTCCGTGACCAGTAATTCTGTCCACTTTGATTTTTTCTTCGTTGAACAGGATGTCGTTACCAATCTTGAGTACTCCTACCGAAGCATACAAGTGAGTCCGCATAAAGTTTGCCAGGTTGAACTTGTCATTTGCCGAACGTACAAACAAAGGTCTTCCGTCAGCAAGTCCTGTTACAGGCTCGCCTGAAATATAATTGTATGAAAGCAAACCTCCACAATCAGTATCACCAGTGAGCGCAATATTGTAGAGTTTACTATAGATTTCATCCATATCTACAGGTATGCCCAGAAGCTCCTGGTATTCCTTGAACAAGTTAACCCATGCGTTGAGATCAGAAGTGCAGTTGTTGCAATGCACCATGGCTACCAGACTTCCGTCAGGAGTTGTCACCATGTCAATCATTTCGTATGGCTTCGACAGTTCTTTCTCCAATACAATCATTGAGAATGAAGAGGTACCTGCGGATACATTTCCGGTACGTTGTTTGACTGCGTTAGTCGCAACCATTCCGGTACCTGCGTCTCCTTCCGGCGGACAAACCGGTATTCCTGCCTTCAAATGACCCGATGCATCGAGTTTTTTACTTCCTTCCGGAGTGAGGACACCGGCATTTTCACCAGCTGACAATACTTTAGGCAGAATATCTTCTAGTTTCCAGTTATATTCTTTCGGAGCAATCAGTTTGTCGAACTTAGCCACCATTTCAGCAGAATAGTTGTTAGTAGTTGGATCAATAGGAAGCATACCTGATGCATCACCTATTCCCAGCACCTTTTCGCCTGTGATCTGCCAATGCACATAACCTGCCAGAGTGGTCAGGAAGTCGATTTCATTAACGTGTGATTCATTGTCTAAAATAGCCTGATACAAGTGGGAAATGCTCCAACGTAGAGGGATATTATAGACAAATAGTTCGGATAAAGCAGCCGCTGCGCGACCTGTATTGGTGTTTCTCCAAGTGCGGAAAGGCACGAGGATTTCTTCTTTTTTGTTGAATGGCATATAACCATGCATCATAGCGCTGACACCGATGGCAGCCAGAGTCTCGATCTCTATGCCGTATGCATTCTTTACGTTAGTACGAAGATCGGCATAGCAATCTTGCAGCCCTGACCAGATGGCTTCAATGCTATACGTCCAAAGTCCGTCAACTAACTGGTTTTCCCAAGTGTGGCTACCTTGAGCAATAGGCTTGTTTTCCTGGTCGATCAAGACAGCTTTTATTCGTGTAGAACCGAGTTCTATACCAAGAATTGCTTTACCTGCCTCGATGGTTGATTTTGCATCTAATTTCATGTTGAAATCAATATTTTAAGGTATAACGATCATTATAAAAAAATCAAGTTTCGCAAAAACTTAACGAAATAATTAAGCCATGCGAAACTTGAATAATTGTTTTTAGCAAAGTGCTTTATTCAACATGTAATAAACTTCGTTCATGCGCAATTCTTTCTTGAAGCAGCTGATCGTAGTATCCTTGTTGATATGTACCATTTCGATACCTGCGATTTCAGCATAATCTTCCCAATATTCTGCTGTCAGGTCGTAAGAGAAGCAAGAATGGTGAGTTCCACCAGCCAGAATCCATGCACCTGCACCTACTTCAAGGTTTGGCATCGGAATCCAGAGAGCAGAAGCAACCGGCAACTTAGGCAGCGGTTTCGGCTCGATACATTCTACGTCGTTCACGATCAGGCGGAAACGGTTACCCATATCTACAACAGTAGCAGTACAGCCTGTACCTACTTTTGAAGTGAAGACCAGACGTGCAGTCTGACTCTTGCGGATACCTATACCGAGGAAGTGTACTTCCAGGCGAGGTTTGTTGGCGGCGATAAGCGGGCAGATTTCCAACATGTGTGACTGAAGGATAGAGCTGTTTGCACCATCGAAGTTCAGTGTGTAATCTTCCAGGAATGAACAGCCTTTAGGGAGACCTTGATTCATCACCCATACAGTACGGTAAAGAGCAGCCGATTTCCAGTCACCTTCAGCACCGAATCCATAACCTTCCGCCATCAGACGTTGTGAAGCAAGACCCGGGATTTGATCGAAACCATTGTATTCAATGTCGCCCAAATCGTCGAAGTTGGTAGTAAATCCTTTGGCACCTTTTGCTTTCAGGATAGCGCGTATAGCCAGTTCAGCCTTGGCAGCATTCCATACTTTCTGGTAAGCTTCAGTTGATTTATCTTCCAGAGAAGCATCGTGATCATATTCCTTGAAGTAAGTAGCTACCAATGCATCTACCTCTTCATTTTTGATATCCTTGTGATATTCCATCAATTCGCTTACCGGACAGTAATCTACGTGGTAACCCATACGTTGTTCAGCTTCCACTTTATCACCATCGGTTACAGCTACGTTGTTCATCTGGTCGCCGAAACGGATAATCAGCATATCCTGTGAATCTGCCCAACCGGCACAAACACGCATCCAAACGGCAATCTTATGCAAAGTCTCTTCCTCTTTCCAGTAACCTACCACTACTTTACGACGGATACGCATACGGGTACAGATATGTCCGAATTCGCGGTCACCGTGAGCAGACTGGTTCAGGTTCATGAAATCCATGTCCATTGTATCCCAAGGAATTTCCTTGTTGAATTGAGTATGCAGGTGCAACAAAGGCTTCTTCAACTGTTGCAAGCCGTGAATCCACATTTTAGCAGGAGAGAACGTATGCATCCAAGTGATAACACCGACACACTTTTCGTCATTATTGGCTGCTTTGAAAACAGCTTCCACTTCTTTAGAAGAATTAGCTGTTCCTTTGTATACCACCTTTACAGGGAGTTTACCGGATTCGTTCAATCCGTTAACCATTTCATTAGAGTGTGCGTCTACTGCGATTACTGCGTCACCTCCGTACAAAAGCTGTGCTCCTGTTACGAACCATACTTCATATTGATCAAATGCGTTCATAATGTTATTGCTTTAATTTTTAATTGTTACTTTTTAATTGATTATTGTCCATAATAAGCATTCGGACCATGCTTGCGGCTGAAATGTTTCTCTATCAGCAACGGATTCATTGTTAAATTGGGATTTACCGCATAAGCGATACTTGCCATTTTAGCCACCTGTTCCATAACCACAGCATTGTGTACGGCATCATGCGCGTCTTTTCCCCAAGAGAAAGGACCGTGATTTTTTACCAATACTCCCGGTGTATGTACAGGATTTAATCCTTCAAAACGTTTCACTATCACATTACCGGTTTCCAGCTCGTAAGCACCTTTCACTTCCGCTTCTGTCATATCCGCTGTGCAGGGAATGGCATCATGGAAATAATCCGCATGAGTCGTTCCGATGTTCGGAATGTCGCATCCCGCCTGTGCCCAGGCAGTAGCATAAGTAGAGTGAGTATGAACCACTCCGCCAATCTCCGGAAATGCTTTGTAAAGTACTACGTGAGTAGGAGTATCCGAGGATGGCTTCAGTCGTCCTTCAACGACCTTGCCATCCAAATCCACTACTACCATATCTTCGGCTTTCATGTCATCATAACTTACACCACTGGGCTTGATTACTACCAGCCCGCTTTCACGGTCGATAGCAGAAACATTGCCCCAGGTAAAGATGACTAATCCATGCTTTACCAATTCGAGATTGGCATGAAATACTTTTTCTTTTAGTTCTTCCAGCATAATGATTAGATTTTAAATTTCGGGTCTTTGCGGTAAGCCTTGCCGTTGAACTTATACAAGGCAGCCCCTCGTTTGGAACCCAGTTTATCAATTTTATCAGTCTTTTCTATATAATCCATTTCAGCTACTCTTTTACGGAAATTCCGTTTATCCATTGTTTCACCGTAAATGGCTTCATATAAACTTTGTAATTGGGATAATGTAAATAGCTTCGGCAATAGATTGAAACCGATGGGCTCTACAGATGCTTTCTGTTTCATCAGTTCCCGTGCTTTTTCTACCATTTCAGGATGGTCGAAGATAAGCGGGGGAAGTTCATTTATATTCACCCAGTAAGCATTGTGTTTCTGAACCTGTTTCCGGTCATACTCATTGATGTTAATCAATGCATAATAAGCCACGGAGATAACCCGTTCACCCGGATCGCGATCGATAGCTCCAAAAGCTCCCACCTGTTCCATGTAAACGTTTTCCAGTCCGGTAAGCTCATGCAATACACGTTTAGCGGCATCATCCACACTTTCATTGTTTTGTACAAATCCTCCCATCAGTGACCATTCACCCATTGCCGGCTCGAAGTTTCTCTTTAACAATAACAGGCTGATTTCCCCTTCGTAGAAACCGAAAATGATACAGTCTATGCCGACATAGAAGGCCGGATTCGAGCTATAATAAACCTTTTCCCGCCCCTTTTCCAAAGAGGGGGAATTAGAGGTTATCATTGGCTCTTGTGAATTATCTTTATCCATTTAGATTGTGATTTTAGTTATAATAAAACAGTCTTTCCGTAGATAAGACTATTTTCAGGCTTCTCTTTCAACCCTTCCCTAAGAGGAGGGTTGAAAGAGAAGCTTATTTTTACCAGAAATACCAGTAGAAAGCAGCAGTAATGGCCAGAATAATTACCGTATGAATAATATCCCAGTGATTCCAGCTTGCACGTGTAGCGGCTTTTTGTTCCTTAGTAGCCGTACCGAATACTAGTCCCTGAATCTTTTCTGCAGTTGGAGCTTCTGTTGCCAGACTGACTACGATTACTACAATAATACAGAACAGGAACATCCATCCACAGAAGAATAACCAGTTCATGTCATAGAACAAATATTTGAATGTAGAATCAGCTACTTCACCTGCGTTGCTATAATATACTTTTGCGCCGAGGCGGGTCAACCCGATTACCATGCCGGAGATCAATCCCCACATACCACCCTGGGCGGAAGTACGTTTCCAGCAGATCCCCAGTAAGAAAGCGGCAGCGATACCTGGTGCCAATACAGACTGAACATCCTGCAAGTAAGTATAAAGTACATCACCTACACTACGCATGATAGGAATCCAAAGAATACCTAAAACAACGATTACAATTGTTGCAATCTGACCGATACCCACCAGCTTCTTTTCCGGAGTTTCCGGTTTGAAACGTTTGTAAAAGTCGATAGTAAACAACATGGCTGATGAGTTAAACAGAGATGCAAGGGAACTCATCAAAGCGGCAAGAATACCACATACTACCAAACCTTTCACGCCCGCAGGAAGTAATTTGGCTACTAATGTCGGGAAGGCGGCATCAGCATTTGCTGTTCCGTTAGCCAGCATCGGTAAGAAACCTTCACCACCGGCACCGATATATTTTTGATGTAATGCAAATGCAATCATACCAGGAATCAAGAAAAGGAATACGGGTAGCAGTTTCAGATAAGCACCGAAAATAGTACCACGACGAGCTTCCATTTCATTTTTACCTGAAAGTACACGTTGTACGATGAACTGGTCGGTACACCAGTACCAGAAACCGATAATAGCCGAACCGATCAAAGCACCCAACCAAGGGAAGTTTGCATCATCGTTGCTACGAATCAGGTTAGTCATTGTATCACCGTAATCATTTACAGTAACAGCGCCGCAGACTCTCATCATTTCGTCCCATCCACCTAATTCTTTGAAACCGAGCACTAGAATTATTAATGATCCTAGCAGTAGGATAGGGGTTTGAAGAACAGAAGTGTAAAGAACTGATTTCATACCACCGAAGATAGTATAAAGCGCAGTTAACACTACCAGACCGATAGCTGCAATCCAGAAGAAATCAATTCCCCAAAGCTCTTTGATACCGAATACTTGTTGGAATACGAGGCCACCGGCATAAACAGTTACGGCTACTTTGGTCAATACATAACTTACAAGAGAAATTACAGATAAAATAGTACGTGATTGAGGATTATAACGACGCTCCAGGAATTCCGGCATTGTATATACCATGCTTCGTGTATAGAAAGGAACGAATACCCATCCCAAAATCAAGATCATCCATCCCTGGATTTCCCAGTGTGCCATAGCCATACCACTGGATGCTCCGGCTCCTGCCAGTCCGATCAAATGTTCCGAACCAATGTTTGATGCAAAGATAGAGGCACCGATTGCAAGCCATGTTGCGTCGCGTCCACCCAAAAAATAATCCGCCGAGTCATTTTGTTTTTGTCTGACTACCCAAACAATAATACCGATCAGAGCCAGAAAAAAGACTCCGATTACTAGCCAATCTAATGCTTCCACAATAAATATGATTTATAAGTTAATATTATTTCTCTACAGAGAATTTGAAAATACATTCGCTATTATAAGTTTGTCCTGGTTCCAGTACAACAGACGGCCAGTCTGCCTTGTTAGGACTGTCAGGATAGTGTTGTGTCTCCAGACAAACAGAAGCACGCTGGTTATAAACGATACCTTTTTTGCCGGTTACCGTTCCATCGAGGAAGTTACCGGTATAAACCTGTATACCCGGTTCGTTGGTATATACTTCCAGAGTGATGCCGCTTTCAGGTGAAGTTAGTTTGGCTGCTACTTGAGAAAGATCTCCCTTAGTGTTGAGCACCCAGTTGTGGTCATACCCTTTTCCGTTCTTCAGTTGAACGAAATCATAATTGTTGATCTCTTTACCTACCGCTTTCGGAGTGGTGAAGTCCATCGGAGTGTCTTTTACCGGAGCGATTTCGCCTGTAGTCATAAAAGTACTGTCTACCGGAGTATAATAGTCTGCGTTCACATACAGTATGTTGTCAGTTGAAGCTTTTGACGGATCACCAGCCAGGTTGAAGTAAGAATGGTTGGTCATATTGATGATCGTCTTTTTATCGGTAGTTGCGCTATATTTGATGTCGATAGCGTTGTCTTCAGTTAGTTTATAGGTCACTTTAGCTGTTACATTCCCCGGGAAGTTTTCGTCTCCGTCCGGTGAGACAAGTGTCAGTTCCAACGTTGTCGGATCAATCAGATTAGCTTCATAAACTTTGTATTGCCAACCTTTCGGACCTCCATGCAGGCAGTGGCCGAAATTGTTTTGCGGCAGTTGGATGGTATCACCGTCCAATGCGAAACGTCCCTGGTTGATACGGTTTGCATAGCGTCCGATAGAAGCGCCAAAGTCACTCGGTACATTAATATAATCAGCAATGCTGTCAAAACCTAAAACTACATCCTGCATCTGACCATTTTTGTCGGGTACCATGATAGACACGATACGTCCTCCGAAGTTAGTGATGCATACTTCCATGCCTGCCTTATTCTTTAATGTGTAAAGAGCTGTTTGGGCATTATTCACTTCTGTTTGAAATTTTACCGGGTCAAGACCGGATAAGGTCAGCTCGGAAGTCGGCTTGTTATTGCACGCAGCCAGCATCAGCGCGGCAAATCCTGCAAGTAGAAAATGTTTTTTCATGGTTTTATTTTTAATGTAAATGAGATGCTTATCTTATTTTGGGTGTAAAAGTAACACTTTCGTTTGGTGTATCAAATACACTCTTATATGTTATGCAGCATAAATGGTATGTTTTATGGTTGATCGTATACCTTATTATATATATAAATGTACGCTTCCGGTGTTAATATTCACATAATAGATTGTGGTAATAGGTATCTTTTTATCTAATTTCGTATTATAAATGATAGCTGTCGGATGGAAAATTGTGCAAATGAATGGAAATTGATCCTTTTTGACCGATAAGCGCCTATTAATGATAAAATCGGGTACGGGTAAAATAGAGAATCTGATTATCTTTGTATTTTAACTATTATATAATTTTATATTGAGAACCATGAGAAAATACACGAATTTATTGGCCGTATTAGCCTTATCTGCAGGTATGGCACTTCATGCACAAACCAACGAGCTGGTGATTCAGACGAAGAAGTTGGGTGCGGAAATCCAACCTACTATGTATGGACTCTTTTTTGAGGACATCAACTACGCTGCCGACGGCGGACTTTATGCCGAACTGGTGAAGAATCGTTCCTTTGAGTTTCCACAACACCTGATGGGATGGAAAACGTATGGAAAAGTGTCATTAATGAACGATGGTCCTTTTGAGCGTAATCCGCATTATGTGCGCCTTTCCGATCCCGGACACGCACATAAGCATACCGGATTGGATAACGAAGGTTTCTTCGGCATCGGTGTCAAGAAGGGAGAGGAGTATCGTTTCTCTGTTTGGGCGCGTTTGCCGCAAGGAAGTACAAAAGAAACATTGAGAATCGAACTTGTAGATACCCAATCAATGGGCGAACGTCAGGCACTTGTTGCAGGGAATCTTACGATTAATTCTAAGGACTGGAAAAAATACCAGATAATCTTGAAGCCCGGCAGTACTCATCCGAAATCCGTACTCCGTATTTTCCTTACCTCCAAAGGAACAGTAGATTTAGAGCACGTCTCCCTTTTTCCGGTTGATACCTGGAAAGGACATGAAAATGGGCTTCGTAAAGACCTGGCACAAGCATTGGCGGATATTCATCCCGGAGTCTTCCGCTTTCCCGGTGGTTGTATTGTAGAGGGCACTGATCTCGATACCCGTTACGACTGGAAAAAATCAGTAGGTCCTGTAGAAAACCGTCCTTTGAACGAGAATCGTTGGCAGTATACTTTTACCCACCGTTTCTTCCCCGATTACTACCAAAGCTACGGATTGGGATTCTACGAATATTTCCTGCTGTCTGAAGAAATGGGTGCGGCACCTCTGCCGATTCTGAATTGCGGACTTTCCTGCCAATATCAGAATAATGATCCGAAAGCTCACGTAGCCGTTTGTGATTTGGATAACTATATTCAGGATGCACTCGACCTGATTGAGTTTGCTAATGGAGACGTGAATACCACATGGGGAAAGGTACGTGCCGATATGGGACATTCTGCTCCGTTTAACCTGAAGTTTATCGGTATCGGTAACGAACAATGGGGGAAAGAATATCCCGAACGTCTCGAACCGTTTATCAAAGCCATTCGTAAAGCTCACCCGGAAATTAAAATAGTAGGTAGCTCCGGTCCGAATTCCGAAGGAAAAGAATTTGATTACTTGTGGCCTGAAATGAAACGCCTGAAAGTTGATTTGGTGGACGAACATTTCTATCGTCCTGAAAGCTGGTTTCTGGCTCAAGGCGCCCGCTATGACAACTACGACCGTAAAGGTCCGAAAGTATTTGCCGGCGAATATGCCTGCCATGGAAAAGGAAAGAAATGGAATCATTACCATGCTGCTTTGCTAGAGGCTGCTTTTATGACCGGATTGGAACGTAATGCTGACATCGTTCACATGGCTACCTATGCTCCGCTTTTCGCTCATGTGGAAGGATGGCAATGGCGTCCTGATATGATTTGGTTCGATAACCTGAACTCTGTGCGTACCACTAGCTATTATGTACAACAACTGTATGCGCAGAATAAAGGAACAAATGTGCTTCCCCTTACCATGAATAAGAAAAATGTAACGGGAGCCGAAGGGCAGAACGGACTCTTTGCCAGTGCTGTTTACGATAAGGATAAGAATGAACTGATTGTAAAGGTTGCCAATACCTCCGCCACAGCTCAACCGATTTCCTTGAATTTTGAAGGATTGAAGAAACAAGATGTACTGTCTAATGGTCGTTGTATCAAACTTCGTTCGCTTGATTTGGATAAGGATAATACACTTGAACAACCTTTTGCCATCGTTCCGCAGGAAACTCCGGTATCTATTGAAGGCAATGTGTTTACTACCGAATTGGAACCCACTACGTTTGCAGTATATAAATTTACGAAGAAATAAGTAGAACTAATTAGATGTTATTAGATTAATAGATTTTAGATTTTTGTTAATTGTAAAAAGTAAGAGGTTGTGTCAAAACGTTGGCACAACCTCTTTTATATTTTACAGTTC